>JAYVXZ010000029.1:0-24331 GCA_043784715.1 Candidatus Adlerbacteria bacterium | reverse complement strand
ACCTGACCCATAAATACGCGAAAGCCCAAACCAACGCAACCAACATCAACTTCATATAGAGCGAAGATGTCCATACTGCCATCGGTACAACATTTTCAGAGTCCGAAAAAGAAAGATTATACTTACCGGAGATATAGTAAGCAAATCCAAGGAAAGAGATCATTGCGGTCAGTACAAAGCAAATCGCAAAAAGAGCCCAGAATTTCATACATATCTCCCCAATCTGACTGGTAGATTTATAGTGCTTTAAATATATTTTGTCAACCCTACCACCCGCGCGCGTCAATAGCTGCCCGTGCGGCGGATTGTTCGGCTTCTTGTTTGGACTTGCCTTCTCCTTGCGCAAGCATGTCGTCTTTGGCAAAGACACCGACTATAAAGTGTTTGTCGTGGTCAGGACCGGTCTCTTTGAGAACCTGGTAGGACGGGGTGACGCCCTGATGCTCCTGCACCTTTTCTTGGAGCGTCGACTTTGCGTCTTGCCACAAACGACGCTCGAGAATATCTTCGATTTGCGGCAATAGAAATCGCTCGATGAACGTTTGAGCCGCGTCGTAACCTTGGTCAAGGTATATGGCGCCGATGAGCGCTTCGAACGCATTCGCCAAGAGCACGCCGCGCGCCCTGCCTTGGTCCTTTGCTTCGCCGCGTGACAGGAGGAGGTAGTCGTTCATCTCGATGCCCGCAGCAATTTCGGAGAGTATTACCGCATTCACGAGCGCTGCGCGGTAGGCGGTCAATTCGCCTTCGTCCTTCTCAGGAAACCTTGTATACAAAAAATGCGTTGAAATTAATTCCAACACGGCGTCTCCTAAAAACTCTAAACGCTCGTTGTGCCCATGGACTTCGCCTCGGTGCTCATTTAAGTAGGAACGGTGTGTGAACGCTTGCCGAAGCAACATCTGGTTTGTAAACGTGATACCTATCTTCTCCTCAAACGTTGCAAATTCTTTAGCCATGTGAGTGTTTACCGGGTAGTAATTTCTGTACTGCTTTCATAACAATCGGGAGCATGTCGTCGTAAAAGTTGAGCTCCAGCGCCTGGTCCAGCGGGAACCACTTCGCGTCGTCGAGCCCGCCTTTGACCGCGAGGTCGATTTGGGTGTGCGACGATTCCGCCAAAAAGTAAATCACGTGCTTTCGCTTCTTGCCTGCTTCGGGGTCCGAAGCGATGTATTCGTTCTCGCCGATACGCTCTTTTGGCTCGATATCGAGTCCTATCTCTTCTTTTATTTTACGAACGACACCTGCCTCGGGAGTTTCCTCGGGAGTCAGTTTGCCTTTGGAGAGCGTCCAGTGGCCGAAGATGTCGTGCACGAGTGCGAGCTGGTAGTTGCCGGCGAGCTTGCAGTAGACGACCGCGCCAACAAGCCTTTCTTGCGGCATTTCCTCAAACGGTACGCTCTTCTTCTTTTTAGATGTTTCGTCTTTGCCGGGCTCGCCCAGCTCTTTGTACACTGCGCCGAGTACACCGTTAACAAAGCGTCCAGAGTTTTCGCCACCAAAGCTTTTTGCAAGCTCGATAGCTTCGTTGATTGCGACCTTCGCAGGCACCTTGTCGCGGTCCGCAAAAAGGAGCTCGTACAGGCCGAGACGCAGTACGTTTCGGTCAACGGGCGCAATGCGCGACAACGGCCACTCGGGCGCTGCCTTTTCTATCACCAAGTCTAAATCGTTTTTTCGAGAGATGGTCCCCTTCAAGAGGTCCTCCATAAAAGGTACGTCAGAGGCCCCGGGTGCAAATTCGTCGATGTTGCGCTCGAGCACCTCTTCAGCTTGTTTGGGGCCAAATTGTCGAAAATCCCACTCGAAGAGTGTTTGGAGTACCACCGATCTCGATAGGTGACGATTAGCCATTGTTTTTAAAGAACGCAGGGCGCACTCAATTCTTACTGTAAGATAAAATTCTAGACCCAAAGGCCAAGCCCGACGCTCAACGTGAGCTACTTCGAAGCCTCGCTTTTGTTCCCACTTTTTGCACGCTTGGCATTCTTCTTCTCGGCTTTTTTGACCAAGTCGACTACCACACGTCCACGGTAGCGCCCACAGCTTGGACACGCGCGATGAGACACACGAACGCCTCCACACTCGCACTTTGCGAGCGTGTGAACCTTGAGCGCATGGTGCGAACGCCTGTTCGCGGTATGCGCCCTCGTATGTCTCATGCGGACTACCATAGGTGGACTATAGCAAATAACCTTGGAAAAGAAAAGCCCCCGTCGCAAGATGCGATAGGGAGCAAGGTTAAGCGGCAGCTAGGGTCGCATCAGGAATGTAACTACGGCAGTCGGTCATAGGCGGCACTTGCCAGCCACTGTCGTATATCTTGCAGTGCACTAGCGGCAAGCCTTGATGGTCTTTGAGGACTGCCCTGCCCTCGGGCCAGTCACCGGTGCGATAGGCACAGGTAGTACACAGCGCCTTATCTACACACGCTCCGGTTCTAACCGCTCGTCTTCGGAACAACTCAAGCGCTCCAGATAAAGGCAATTTTGGAGGATCATCAGAATCCTTTCGGCTTAGTTGCACACTAATTATCCCCGATTTGTTACTTTTGTAGCCGCACAGAAACAAAGTACAGCCAATCTCTTTATATCACGAAATCTTCAGTCGACATACCACCTAATCCATAACTCCTTCTATGAAGCTCACACAGTCCCTGCGCTCGAATTGCTGCATAATGCTTTGGCGTACCGTACCCTTTATGCACCTCGAACCCGAAGCCGGGATATTTTTTAGCGAGTCGCTTCATGAGCCTATCGCGCGTCACTTTGGCGGCAATCGAAGCGAGAGAAATTATGGGCTCGGTTGCATCGCCGCCAATGATAGTTTGTTGAACATACTCGGGTGGGGCCTTCAAAAGTCCATCGAGTAATATTTTGTATTCTTTCGGGTCAGGCGCGAGCGCTTTAATTCCTTTATATATAGAATGCCGCACTGCAAAGCTAATCCCCTTCACATCTATCATTTTAGCCGACGCAAACACTACGATATATCGTAGTACTGCTTTTTCTTGTTGCTGTTTCCCCTTTCCACTTTTATCTTGTAACTGTTTGAATATCTCTTCCCGTTTCTTCTCATTGAGTTTTTTAGAATCTGCAACGCCCGGGAAAGACTTTGATATATCAAAGCGCGCGGGCGCGACAATAATCCCCACCGCCACCGGACCGGCTATGGGCCCTCGCCCTGCTTCGTCTACGCCAACAAGAAATTTTGCCATTTACATATAATAGTCCGGACGAGTCCCACAAAGAAATTTTAAACTCAGATGCGGTATAATCGCTACATGTCTGCGCGATTTACCCCACTCCATATCCACTCCCACTACTCGCTACTGCAGGCGCTGCCGAAGTTGCCTGACTTGGTAAAGGCGGCCAAGGCGCAGGGCTGCACGGCGCTCGCTTTGACGGACCTAGGCAACCTCTACGGGGCTATTGAGTTTATAGACGTCTGTCGCAAATACGACGTCAAACCTATCATTGGCATCGAGGCGTTTTTGCCCGACGATGCGCGGCTTTTGTTGTATGCCGAAAATGACGCAGGCTATCGCAACCTTTTGAAATTAGTCACCAAGTCCTATACGACCGAGCACGAGGGTCGCGCCACGATGACGCGCGATACGCTGCGCGAACATGCAGCAGGATTAATTGCAGTCGTACCCTGTTTACATGGCGAAATTCCGGCAGCGCTGCGCGCTCGTGACGAAGAAAAAGCACAGCGCACACTGAGCGACTACTTGAGTATTTTTGGTAAAGAGAATTTATTTTTGGAACTCTCGATGCACGAAGAGCTCGACGGTCATGAGCAAACGGTCGAAGTGCTAACGGCGTTCGCAAAGAAGCACGACATACCGCTCGTTGCGAGCCAAGAGACATACTATATAGACCGCGACGACCGTCTGGCGTGGCAAACCTTGCGCAAAATAGGAGACCCTCAGGCTGTCGAGGAAAATCCAATGGAAGAAGACTACGCCTTTCGCGGCGCGGCTGAAATGGCTGAGCTGTTCGAGCTCTATCCGGAAGCACTTGAAAATTCTGTAAAAATTTCCGACCGCTGCACTGTCGAGTTAGTGCTCGGCACATTCGTCTTCCCTACCTTCCCACTTCCACCCGGCAAAACTGCCGACGACGTCTTGCGCGAGCTGTGCATGGTCGGCATGCATGCGCGCGAGCTTGTGGGCAAACCCGAAGTGCTTGAGCGACTCGACTATGAACTCGGCATTATTGCCTTCAAAGGGTACGCGATGTATTTCCTGGTAGTGGAGGACCTCATTCGCTTTTCGCGCGAAAATAATATCTACTCCAACATTCGCGGTTCGGTCGCCGGCTCGATGACCACCTATCTTTTGCAAATAACAAAAATTGACCCGCTTGAATATAAGATCCCCTTCGAGCGCTTCCTCAACCCGGAGCGCCCGTCGGCCCCCGACATCGACATGGACTTCGCCGACGACAGGCGCGAAGAGGTTATCAACTATGCCCGCGAAAAATATGGCGCCGACCACGTCGCGCAAATAGGCACTTTTGGCACCATGCTCGCGCGCGGTGTCGTCCGCGACGTGGCGCGCGCCCTTCGCTATCCATACGGCCTGGGCGACCGCTTAGCCAAAGAAATTCCTTTCGGCCAGCAAGGCTTCCCTATGACGCTCGACCGCGCGTTGGCCGAAAACACTGAGCTCGCAAAGATGTACAACAACGAGGAAGAGACGCGCGAAATAATCGACCTCGGCAAAAAAATTGAGGGCTGCGCGCGCCACGTGGGCGTCCATGCCGCAGGTGTGGTTATTTCTCCAAACCCGCTTGTCGAATATGCGCCACTCCAGCTCGACCCCAAAGGCGGCAAGATAATCACGCAGTACGACATGTACTCTGTCGGCGAAGACGGTGTTGGCCTAACCAAATTCGACTTTCTTGGTATCCGAAACCTCACCATCCTCGCGAGTGCGGTCGGCCTCATCGAGAAAATTCTCGGCGTTAAAGTCGATATCGAAGACATCCCCATGAACGACAAGAAAACCTTCGAGATGCTGGCGCGCGGCGAGACTGAAGGCACCTTCCAGCTTAACGGCGCCGGCATGACCAAGTGGCTCATCGACCTCAAGCCCACCACCATTCACGACATCAACGCTATGGTGGCGCTCTACCGCCCGGGCCCTATGCAGTTCATCCCCGACTACATTAAGCGTAAGCACAACTCCTTTCTTATCTCCTACCTCGACCCGGCCATCGAGCCGATACTTAAGCAAACCTACGGCGTGCTCGTCTACCAAGATGACCTCTTGATGATGGCCAACCAAATTGCTGGATACACCTGGGGCGAAGTCGACAAGTTCCGCAAAGCCGTCGGTAAAAAAATCCCCGAGGAAATGGCAAAGCAAAAAGAGAAGTTTATCGAGGGCTGCATCCACCATTCCAACTGGTCGCCAAAAAAAGCGCACGAAGTGTGGGCGTGGATAGAACCGTTCGCCGCATACGGCTTCAACAAGGCGCACTCCGCGAGCTATGGCCGTGTCGCCTACCAAACCGCGTACCTCAAAGCCAACTACCCCGTCGAGTACATGACCGCCGTACTTACCGCCGAGTCGGGCGACATCGAAACAATTTCGATTATGGTTGCCGAGTGTAAGCGCATGAATGTGCCTATCCTTTCGCCGGACATTAATGAGAGTTTTGGCGACTTTACTGTCGTGACAGGGCAGGAACAAAAGTTTCCCTCCCAAAAAGTCCTCGAGTCTCCTGTCAGGGATACTTTGCATCCAAGCGGGCCAGACTATTTTGTCCAGGAAACTTTTGTTCCTGCCTCCTCGGCGATTCGCTTTGGGCTCTATTCGATTAAAAACTTTGGCACAGGCATAGCCGACTCTATCATCGCTGAGCGACAATTGAACGGTCCTTTTATTTCGCTCGCCGACTTCCTTTCGCGCGTGTCGGGGCAAAGCCTCAACAAAAAAGGGTTGGAGGCGCTCATACAATGTGGGGCGCTCGACTCGCTCGGCGAGCGCGGCACTATGCAGCACTCTATCGAGTTGTTGCTGCAGTATCATCGCGACGCGGGTAAAGACGCTTCACAAGATTCTCTTTTTGCCGGCGTCGACAGTGGGCCTGCCGACTTACTGTTGCCTATCGCACCGGAAGCGACCATGGACCAGCGGCTTTTATGGGAAAAGGAGCTGCTTGGGTTATACGTCTCGGGACACCCGTTGGACAAATTTAAAGAGCGCCTAGCTAAGCGCAACATGACGCTCGGCCAACTCAAGGCACGCGTGAAGCCGGGCATGGTGACCATCACCGGCGGGATGATTGAGAACGTGCGCGTGATACTTACCAAGAAGGGTGACCAAATGGCTTTTATCAAGCTTGCAGACTTCGACGGCTCTATCGAGGCAGTCGTCTTCCCAAAAGACTACGCGACCCACAAAGATATCATCCGCGTTGAGTCCTGTATCGTGCTCAAAGGCAAACTTAATAACCGCAACGGCGAATACTCCATCGTTGCAGATGCTCTCAAGGCGTTGTAATCTCGATTATATGAATACAGAGCACTCACGCCACACACTCGCCCATCTTTTGGCGGCGGCAATTAAGGAATTGTACCCAGGGGCGAAGCCGACCATTGGCCCAGCTATTGAAAATGGGTTTTATTATGACTTCGACTTCGGCATCGAGAAGCCCACGGGCGAAGATGCTCTTTTACCAATTGAGGCGAAGATGCGCGAGTTGCTCCCCTCGTGGGAAAAATTCGACCACAGGGTCGTCACGCATGCCGAGGCGCGCGAGTATTTTAAAGACAACGAATACAAACTCGAACTCATCGACGACATACAAAATGCCGGCGAGGAAATTACTTTCTATATCTGCGGTGGTTTCACCGACCTATGCCGCGGCGCCCACTCGGAGCGCCCCAACAAAGACATCAAAGCAGAGTCCTTTAAGCTCGAAAGAATGGCGGGTGCCTACTGGCGCGGGGACGAAAAGAACCCGATGCTTACCCGCATCTATGGCCTCGCATTTGAAAATAAAAAAGGCTTGGACGAATACCTTACCCTGCGCGAAGAAGCGAAAAAGCGCGACCATCGTAAACTTGGAAAAGAACTTGAGTTGTACACCATCATTGATGAAATTGGCCCCGGCTTGCCACTTTTTTATCCAAAGGGCGCGATGTTACGCCGCACTATCGAAGAATACATTACCAAACTACAGGAACGTGCCGGGTATGTACCCATTTGGATACCGCACATTACAAAAGGAAAGTTGTACGAAATTTCGGGCCACCTCGACAAGTACGATGCAATGTTCACACCCATGCGCATTGACGGTGACGATTACTATCTTAAACCAATGAATTGTCCGCACTTCATGATGCTATACAAGACACTTCCACACTCCTATCGCGAACTTCCTGTCCGATACACTGCAACAACCACTAACTATCGCTACGAAAAATCCGGCGAGCTCTCCGGCCTCACTCGCGTCCGTTCGTTGACACAGGACGACTGTCACGTGTTTTGCATGCCCGACCAGATTGAAAAAGAGATAACGCTTATGACGACTATGATTGCTGAGGTCTACAAAACTTTTGGCTTTGCTGACTTTTGGGTTCGGATTTCTCTTAGAGATTCAAAAAATAAAGAGAAATATCTTGGCGATGATGCGGTGTGGGATATGGCACAGAACGCACTAAGAAGCGTCGTCGCGAAGACTGGATGGCGGTTCAGCGAAGCGGAAGACGAAGCAGCATTCTATGGTCCTAAGCTCGACTTTATATTTAAAGACGTGCTTGGCCGCGATTGGCAACTTTCGACCATTCAGCTTGATTTCAACTTGCCGAAGCGCTTTGAACTTGAATACACCGACGCGCAAGGGGGCAAGTCTCAGCCCGTAGTTATACACCGCGCAATGCTCGGCTCAACTGAGCGCTTCATGGGCATACTCATCGAACATTATGCTGGCGCCTTCCCTACGTGGCTCTCGCCCGTGCAGGTCAAAGTACTCCCTATTGCCGATGCCCATCAGGAATACGCAACTAAAGTTTTTGAGACACTCCTAGACGCAGACATACGCGCCGTACTGGACACTTCGAGTGAGACGCTTGGTAAAAAAATCCGCGCATCAAAACTCGAGAAAGTTCCTTACACCATTATTATCGGCGACCAAGAGGTTGCTAGTAATGCGGCAACTCTCGAAAGCCGCGACAAAGGAAAAATTGGCCAACTTTCAATTGATGAAATAGTTCTCAAACTCGCCCACGAAATTAAGAACCGCACATATGAAGAGTATAAAAAATACTTCCAAAACAAAAACTCCGCCAAAAAGTGACGGAGTTTTTGTTACTTTTTTTGAGGCAAGTCGGACTTACCTCAGTCCTTTACGCGCTATACCAGGTGCGGCCCAGGTATGCGCCGAGGTGATGGTGGAGTTTCTTAACCACAACCAAGTACCCCATAAGACTAAGCCAGAGCCCGAGGAGCCCAAAGTACATCGCGTTACCGAATGCCCCCAGCGCTAGACCGGTATACGGCACTTGAGACAGTGTGATGTATGGCATATGCGGCGTCATGTATATCGGCGGCAACGGTGGTGGGGGTGGGAGCTGTTGGATATTGACCGTTGCCGAGCAGGTTACCTGCTGGCCATTGTTGCCCATAAAGTGGCCAACATAGTTTGTCGTATACGCAGGCGTCATCTGGACCGAGCCGTAGTAGCCGACCGAGCCGATGTTCTCTATCCAACCCGAGTTAGTATCGCGCGTTGTCCAAGAAACGGTAACCGGCTGGCCATAGGATGCCTGAGAGTTGGATACCGTTATCGAACAGACTGGGTACGAATAAACTGGGGGCGGCGTATATGGAGGAATACAATTTGGATAGAATCCAGTCATACCGACCGGGCAGACCGGCTGTGGTACAACACAATTAGGATACATACCCGTTGTGCCTGTTGGGCACTGCGGCGTTGGTACTACGCAGTTTGGATATGTGCCGGTCGTTCCTGCTGGACACTGCGGAGTTGGTACTACGCAGTTTGGGTATGTGCCACTTGTTCCGGCCGGGCAGTTTGGCGTTGGCACAACACAATTAGGATATGAGCCGTTGGTTCCATTTGGACACACGGGCGTTGGCGTCGTACATATAGGGTATGTGCCGCTGGTCCCAGCCGGACATACCGGAGTCGGAACTTTGCAGTCCGGGTACGAACCGCTCGTGCCGCTTGGACACACCGGTGTTGGCACGACACAGTTAGGATACAAACCACTCGTGCTAATTGGACATTTGGGTGTCGGGACTTTGCAGTCCGGGTAGGTGCCCCAGGTTCCTTCAGGACACTTTGGTGTTGGCGTCACACAATTTGGATAGGTGCCGTAAGTGCCGGTTGGGCACGTTGGATTTGGAACTTTGCAATCAGGATAGGTACCATACGTTCCTGAAGGACATGTTGGGTTTGGAACTTTGCAGTCTGGGTAGGTGCCCGTCGTTCCTTGAGGACACTCCGGAGTAGGAGTTACACAGTTTGGATACGAACCACTTGTGCCAGCAGGGCACTTTGGCGTAGGAACTTTGCAGTCTGGATAGGTACCCCATGTTCCCGCCGGACACTTGGGTGTTGGCGTAACACAGTTAGGATAGGTGCCGGTAGTTCCGACCGGACACTCTGGAGTAGGCACAACACAGTTTGGGTATGTGCCAGAGGTTCCGACCGGGCATTCAGGAGTAGGAGTTTTACAATGTGGATAGGTGCCGGTAGTTCCTTCAGGACACTCTGGAGTAGGCGCAACGCAGTTTGGATACATACCCGTCGTTCCTACAGGACACAGAATAGGCGGAGGCGTAACGCAGTTAGGATAGGTACCCGTAGTGCCCGTCGGACACTGCGGTGGAGGTGGAGTGACACAATGTGGGTACGTCCCAGTTGTTCCTCCGGGACACACGGGAGGCGGAGGTGTTACACAGTTCGGGTACGTGCCGGTCGTCCCTACAGGACATACTGGCGGTGGTGGTAGAGGAATTGCCGCGTACGACCACCATAAGTTAACCGCACCATTTGGTGGCACGACAACATGCGCCGTGCTTCCTGGGGTATATGCATCCCCGCCGCCGCCGCAATTTTCGCCAATACAATATGAAACACTATAGCCTGAAGGCGCAGTCGAAGTGACATTGTACCCGCCCGGGACAAGGTTAGTGATGAAGTACGGGTTCGTTCCACTCGTTGGTGGCTGTGAGCTACCAAGCGCTGTGATAGTTTGCTCCGCAAATGCAATTTGTTTATTCGCATCAACTTTATACCCCTGTATGGTCCCTAGTGCAGGTGGTACCGGAGTAGGAGCAATCGCAATGGGCCCACCCGCACCGCCACCGCCTACATCGATAGGAGCTCCAGGTCCAACCGGAGCAGAAGGCTCAGATGGCGATCCACAACCACCACAATCTCCTCCTGCCGCTCCACCAGAGCCGTTACCGTCAGCTGAGCCGCCATTACTGCCGCCAGCGTCTGAGCCCCCAGCGCCAGCTCCTCCACCATTTCCGCCGTCGGATCCCCCGCCATCTTCAGCATGTGCAAGTACTCCTAAGAAAGAGAGAGCGCTTCCGGAGTTTACATGCGACACAGCAGGCGCTGATTTAAAAATAAAAATGGCAACAAACAAGACACTCCAAAGCAAGAGTGCTGCTGCCCCGATTTTCTTTGTTGTTGAATGCATGATAGTAAACTAATTTGTAATAATGTTCTGGCCCCTTTCCAAAAGTCGATTACATTCGGCTCTTAAAAAGAGGCCGAGGGATGCAGCACGACGCCGCATCTCCCGCCCTAAAGCACTTACGAAACGAACTCCTTCGCGTACGTCGCACAATCACCATCACACGCATACGGATTCTTGATACAGACTCCGTTTTGCATCACGATGAGCGAAATGTTTGCGCATACGTCGGGTATCACCAGATATACCTCCTGGTTGCGACTGGGCACAGACACGCGGCACATCCACGCGCCGTTGTTAGCTCCTGGCATACCTGCCCACGGACCGGCAATGGCATTCGGGATGTATTTGTCTGCGCCCGAACTCATCATCGTGATTTGCATTCCGACAGGAATAACCGATCTTCGGCAGTCCTCCGGGCGCTCATTGGACAGAAGGAGCTTTGCACCCATTTCCTTCAAGCGCGCTCCTTCCAGTTTGGGAACCAGATTTTGGACAACCACAATGTCAAGCGCTTCGCCGATCTTGGCTAACACAATTTGCGGTTTTTTTAGCTCCTCCTTGGTGAGGTACGGGGCAATGTTCGGTTTGTTCCATACCGTATCGCTGTGAGCCTCCGGAGAGACGAGCAGCATCAGGCCTCCTAAAAGGCCAAAGAAAGCAAATCTCATCCCTGCGGACTCCCGATGATCGTTTTATAGATTGGTGGCGCACCGCTCGGCGTAACGAAGATGAATAGCACGCCGTCGTATCCGGTTTGCAAAACCTCTTGCGTATGTCCCGGGTGCGAGCATATGATTCCCGGCAGCCCAATAAAGGAACCTGCCGTTTGTTTGACGTCATGCACCGTTTCGAAGTGATACGCTTTCGCGCACACGTCGCCTCGGGTCAGCACTTCGGTTGGCACATTAACGCGCGCCCAGTGCGGCACCTTCCCGTACACCCAACCTGGGTGCTCCTCCGACGGCACAACGGGTGTACTGCCCATGCACGCACCTTCGTGGTCGACCCAAGGCAGTTTGGCCGGTAAGCCAGCGTGCGCTTGGAAGTACCACAAGACATATCCTGGACCGTGGTACGGCTGCACTGTTCCTTTATCGACACCATATAGCATTGCCATATGGTCGCGAGGCAATGGACCCAGTGTTTGCAAAAGTCGTAACACCTCCAGACCATCTTGCTCGACCGGGGAGCGTAGAAACTTAAATCTTCCTCCGGAGTCCTTCGCACGCATAACCGTGCCACGAGGACATTCCAAAGGAAAACTCAAAGCCGCTTGAGCTTCCCGAGTGTAAGTCTTCCGCTCTCCCGGCTGCGAACAGCCGGCAAGAAGCGCCAGCCCAAGCACTAAGCCAAAAAATGTACGCATTGCGCATTTCCTCCTCTATTATTGTCTTACTCTATTCCTCTGTATTGCGCATGAAGTGCACATGCACTTGACACTTTTCAGAGGGCCTGCTGCAACTCTTCTACCACACTTTTACAAATTATGCAACATTTTTTGAACAAAGAAAGAGAGTTACCAAAATCCCCACCGAGTTGGTGGGGATTTTGCACTAAACAATTGTATTGTAATTACGCGCGGTGTATCTGGGTCAAGATGAAGTCGTCGATTGCATCTACCTTCTTCACTTCCGGCGCTGAGTATACTGAAAGCGTTCGATACTGGTCGGTCACTTCAACCGACTCGTCAGCGGGAGTTGCTGGCGCAGTGTCTATTTCGTCGCCGAAGACGACGCTCTTGAGTGTGTGGGCAAGCTTGATGTGCATTTGCTTAACTACAATGAGGTAGGCCATAAAGAGGCACCACAAGACGAGGAAGCTCCAGTACATAACTAGGCCTGCTGGCCCAAGTTCAAGTCCGGTGTACGGCACCTGTGACAATGTCACATAGGGTACTGTCGGACGAGGCGCACGGTAAACCACTTGCTGCTGTGCTACCGCGCCAACATATTGCTGCTGCTGGGCGACGCCGCCAACTATTTGCTGCTGTTGCGCAACATACGGTGTGGGTGTTGGGCTGGTGTAGGAATAGCTGACGGGCTGTGGCGCAGGGTTGTTGTAGATTATCTGCGTCTGACTTGCAGGAGGGTTGCTTGAAGTTATGTTGATAGGACTATTGATAGTCGTTGGGCTCGAGATAGTCGTGTTGTGACTGTCGGTCGTCGTGGTGGTAGTCGAGCAGGAACCCGGTTGCACGCAAGAGTTGTTACTGTCGATCGTGTTGTTGTTGTCGTGGACGCTGGTCGTCGTAGTCGTCGAGCAGCTGTATGGGTTGGTGCACGTGCTGGTGTTGCCGTTGTCGCGAGTGGTAGTCGTTGTGTGATTATCGTTGTGACTATCAGTCGAGCAGCTTCCCGGCGTAATGCAAGAGTTGCCATTGTCGCGAACAGTGTGAGTGTATGGAGAGTACACAGAGCTTGTGTATGGAGCGAAAGTCGAGCTCGTAGTCGGAGCATACGTACTACTGTGATACGGAGCATAGTTAGAAGAATATGAAGGTGTCGAAGAATAGTACGAAGGAGATGAGTACGATGAGCTCCCACCGTAGTAGCCGGGAGAGCTGTATCCGCCCTGCGTGTAACCACCAGGAGCATAGCCCTGGTCCGGAGAATATACGCCGCCTCCATAGTCAGGTGAGTAAACACCGCCGCCGAAATCCGGAGAATATACGCCGCCGCCGAAGTCAGTGACTCCAGCATCGACACTGCAGCATCCGCCGCCGTCAAAAGTGCCGCTATCAAACCCACTCCCATCCCACTGAGCGTGCGCTACTGGGGTGCTCACGACCATAGCGATAGCAAAAAATGCCATACTGAGCCCAAATACTGTTGACTTAATGATATTCATATATGCTTGTAACTATTAACTAATGTGTTATACCTTAGCACCTTTGATTAATACTGTCAAGGGGTCTTCCCTTCTTCTGAGTCGATACCAAAATCGGCACAAAAGAAGGGATGGGAGCTTGTTAGGGCTCCCACCAAGAACACAGAAGGCAGTTTAGCGAAATTTGCCGGTCGGATTATACTGCCGACGCTGCAGTTCCGACTGGTCGGCTATGCAATTCGCATCGCACAACCGGTCGTCGGGGACACAGCGGCCATATTCGACCCGGCGTACCGCGAGGTTGCCACAGACTCTCGGAAGGACTGCATAGTAGCGCAGCCCACCTTGACTGGCAACATACACTCGCAGCTCGCGCGTGATACCGACCCAGCCGGCGTCTTGTGTTCGAGCCCGCACGTTCCTCGCCACCGTAACTTTCCGGTGACTAAAAAGCATCCGGTGGAACAGGTAGTCGCCGGTGTTAGGAATTGAGTCGGAGAAAAAATCTCCCCGAGACATCTTCCCTTCCAGCTCTGCGACCGCCCAAGGTGGAATGAATCCATCCTTGTTCAGAATGTGTAGAGCCGGTAGTAAAGGCTGCGTTCCGTCCGGATCGTACGGGTCACCGCCAGGGTGTACCCATTCGAACTCGTTAGATGCTGCGAGTACGCGGTGGGGGTTGAGCCCCACCAGCGCTGTCACAGCAAGCGACTGTAGCAGATGTCGGCGTTGCATGTCACCTCCTTGCGACAACGAATGGAAACATCTCAAACTTGGTAGTTTGAGCCGACCGACCCAGGAGCGTGATGCCCCCTTGTGGGTCGGGTAGTCCGCAGATTAAGTCAGGGATATCCTTGTAGGGACCTTCCCGAAGCGGCGGCTGGTAGGCGAGGTGTGAGCCACCTTCGATGCCGACGCACACCCACGCACGTTGGTGCGGGGTAACGAAAGCTTCTCGGGGGAACACCAGACCAACTTGGCCTTTCCACTGTCCGCCATCAAGCGGAACGCGTACTTGGTAGATACCGTCAGTGATAGGCTCTACCGCGACCATGCCCCGGCAGATGTTGTCTCCCCCGAAGAACGGCAGTTGCGGCGGTAGCGGGTTTGTCCAGTGGATCAAGTACCGTGCGACGGCATGACCGGCGAACGGCTCGATCTGTCCGTTGTGTGCCGCCATAGCTATCTGACGGGTGGTATCCGACATGATGGCAACCTGCTCGGGGCGCGGTTTATTGAGAATGCCGCGCTGGAGATCGTCTATGATCCCCATCGTAGCAAGCGTCTCTTCGACCGCGACCACGGCGACCGGCAAGATTGCTGGGCCGTTTCGGACCAACTCGCCGGGTTGGCAAGTGGGGCCGAGTGCTTGCGCGCGTGGTCCCGGTTGAGGCACACGCTGTGCTTGCCGTGGAGCTTGTGGAGTTGCGCACGCTGCAAGCAGCGCGAGCAAACCGATAGACAAAAACTTACGCATTGCTTACCTCGTGTGTTGTCCCGCGAGTGCGGGAGTTGTGAAGAACATCTGCTCCAGAGTAAGACTCATGAAGACATAGCTGACCACCTCAATGATTGAGATGGGCCGTATGTCTGCATCAATACAATTAATGGTGAGTAGGGGTGGCGCAATTGCACCACCCTCCACTCGGTTAATTACCTTCCGTTCTGAAGGCACTTGTACGGGAAGTAAACTTTTCCACCTTGTAAAGGTACTGCGTTGTCATTGTCCAGCACAATGTCACCACGGCATCGAGCTGTTGCTTCGGGGTTTGTGGCCACATCAAACTTCAAGCCCTCGGGACGACCCAGAGCTGCCATCCGCGCTAGCAGCGGGTCGGACGTATCCGGGCCACCGGGCGCTCCATATGGAGCAGGGCCGCCCTGCATCATGGGTCGTCCCGGACCGTATGCAGGGCCGCCGGCAACCGGAATAGCTCCGGCACCACCGACACCGACCCGAAAGGGACCGGCACCCAAGTCAACCCTTCCTGCTTGTCCGGGCGCACAGGCGCTCAGACCAACTACTCCGGTTAGGCAAGTCAAAACGATAAGAAAACGACGCATTTGCGAATTCCTTCTATAACAACGATTTCAAGCTATATTATATTACTAATATATAGCTTTGTCAAGTAAACAAATAACCCGGCAGACTTCTCAAGAAGAGAGGTCGACCGGGTCGAGTTTAGGCTAGTCTAGCAAGCACTGCCAGTTGCGCGGAGCCGAGCCGCGATTTCGTGACCATTTCCTGGCATACCACACGCACGCATGCCGGGAGGAAGGTTGTTTACCACAGCAACAGAGCCGTTGGAATAACGTCCAACCACCTGCACCTGTTGTGATCCTTGAGAACGTGCGCCCCAGCCAACCACCGGTCCCCCACCTTCATAGGCGCGGCTGCGGTAGTCATCAGAGGGGACAGGCTCGCGAACCACAGGTTGCGTACGCGGTGTCGGCCTGGCTGCTACCACCGGTGGTTGAGGCAGATTCAGCTTCCATTCATCCCGAGGAATAGTTAGGGAACCAAAGAGCGGGTTGGAGTTCGGGGCAGCTTCTTTCCCTGTCTCGATCGACTCCAATCTTGCGCCGTGGTTGTCGACCTTGTTGCGAATGTCAGCAACATCCTTCCTCAATTCCTCCTGACCGGTCGTGAGGCCTTTGATGGCCACACCGTGTTGGTTTTGGACACCAACAATTCCTTCAAGAGTTTTGGTCATGCTCGCAAACCCATCCTTCAACGTCTGAGTCAGCTCACTTGATGAAGAAGATTCAGATAGGGTCGCCGGTTGCCGACCGCGGAATGGATCCATAGTCGATTCAGGCGCACGAGGCGAGTTGAGCGGCGGTATTTCCATACTTCTCTTCTCGCTCACTGGCGTTGGGCCGCTGCACATTGCCGGCAAGAAAAACAAAACCACAACGACAAGTAGCAAAACGGGTAATGCTTTCCAGAGCTTAAGCTTATTTCCCGGCTTTTTCCACCAGATTTTCATGCGGTCACCCTTTGTGGTGGTGGTCGTAGTGGTGGTTCCAACCGGTGTTACAGCCGGAGTCGGAACCATCGGAGGTATCGGAGTAGCTGCCGCAGTAACTTTGATGGTCACCGTAGCAGGGTCAGACTTCGCTGTACCATGGTTCACCACATAGGTGAACGAGTCAGGTCCACTGTAGCCAGGCTTCGGAGTGTAGGTGAAGCCGTTCGCGTCCGTCTTTTGGGAAATGTCTTTCGTCACTGTCCCATGTGAAGGTTTATCCTTCACCTCGTACCACATCCCACTTGGGCCTGTGCCCACAACTGTAAACTTCACGGATGAGTCAACAACGCACACCACATCTCTTGGAGTGGCTGTTAGCTTTATTGTTGGAGGTGGGGGTACAGGAGGTGTCGCTGTAGCCGAAGCTTTGACCTCGACAGTCACTGTCTGAGGTGAAGAATCATCGGTGCCGTTGTTCACCACGTACGTGAACAAGTCATTACCTTTGAAGCCATGATTTGGCGTGTAGGTAAGTTCCTTGCCGTTCGTGCCGGGTGTCACGACAATCGTGCCATTGATCGGGGCTCGAGTGCAGATATATGTAAGCTCTTTACCGTCGACGTCGTTCCCAATGAGGAGTATCTTTATCGGGCTGCCATTGCTGGCAGCTACGATTGAATGCGCAACAACCTTAGGCGAGGAGGCTCGGACTGCTGTACTGGACATGGCCTATTTCCTTTGCTATTCGGATGTCAATTCTGCACACAAGTGTGCCAAGTCTGGGGGAAGTATATATGAAATTTGACTTTTGTCAATACTGTTGTAATACAAAAAACAGGGCCTGAAAGGCTCACCTTTGATGTACCAAGTTACCGTTGCGCATAGCTACCCGCGAAATCTGCTGTCACTACGTAGCGGTTGCTTTTGGACGCAAACGAGTCGCAGGTCACGAGGGTCAGGTGCTGAGCATCTTGTGGCAGCTCGATGATGTCGTTGTTTGCGTCCGCAACTTTAACTTCGGTGACTTTAAACTGATATTCCTCACTGCCTGAATAGACGCTGATTATATCCCCTGGTTTAAGATTTTGGATGCCATCAAAGGCTTTGTAGGCCTGGTTGTGTACGATTGGCAAGTAGCTCGAATGGCCAAAAAGCAACACTGTCCCGTTTTGGCCCAACAGCCCCGAGGTTGGGTAGCGCACCGACCCCTTGAGGAGGTAGCGGTCGAGCACGTCGACATCGGTTGAGTTTGGGTTAGCGACCGTCACGTCTAAGCCAATTTTTTTGACGAGAATACGCGTCGGCAACTGTCCGCTTGATGTTGGGGTTGGTGTCGGCGAAGTATATTGGTTTGGCTGTGTTTGCGAGCCTTGCGGCGTTGGAGATGTTTGTGGAGTTACCGAGTTTGCCACGGGAGGATGTACTTGCGTGTCATTTCCGTTGAGCGCTAGGTCGGAGTCCTTTGTTGTTCCGGGCGCGTCTGGCGTTGCACCCACGAGCGCCAAAAAACCAAAGGTCATCCCGAACAACAGCAAAAAAACGAGCGAGAATGAGCCGCTGCGGGCTGTAACTTCCTTGATAACGCCTTTTCGTGTTGCCATAATGTCGCGACGTTCGCGTTTGTAAAAGTACTTTACCATTGTTTACAACTCTTGACAAACTGCGCACTACATGATAGGGTGCCGGCATGTCAGAGAGAACAGGATTTAAGGATTCGGCGCTTCGCGCTGTCGCAATTATTGGATTAATAGCTATTTTGGTGCTGGGTGCGTGGGGTATTATCCAACTTGTTGTTGGTTTGCCGGATTTCTTTAACAGTTTTGGCGGCGGCTCGTCTTCGAGCACTTCTCAAGAGCAGGTGGTGATTTCACAACCAAGTGCAGTCACGTCCGACCAGCCGTTTACCCTTTCGTGGGCACACAAGAATGGTAGCGGTAATCACGGCTTTGTTATCTCCTACGCATGTGCCGAGGGTCTCACCTTCGCAGCGCCGGTGCCAACTGGCCAGATGCAAATCGTGCCGTGCAACACTCCATTTAACTTCACTAACGCGACGCAAAGCATGCAGCTTATCCCGGTACTCCACACAGCACAGCCGGTGACGACAACCTTCACCATTGCGGCCAACCGCCTTGCAGACAACAAGATGACTGCGTCGAGCACGAGCGGCTCGGTGACCGTCAATCCAACGCACCAAGCAGCAGCTGTAACAGCAACGCCGGTTGCCCCAGTTGCAAAACCTACACCCACTCCCGTACCTACTCCTGCGCCGGTCAAAGTGAAGACGGTCGCGACTCCTCGCACTCCTTCAACTAACTACACCGCGTCGGGCCGCACCAGTTACCTCTATGGTGCAAGCGACCTCGCGGTCCGCATCCTCTCGGTTACGCCTGCTGCCAACGGTCGCTATGTTGCGCAGTTCGTTATCGAAAACATCGGCACGAACGTGGCGCGTTCAGGCTGGACGTTTACGTCGGACCTTCCGACGGACCCTATGTACACCTTCCTTTCGCAACCGCAGCAAAAGATGTACCCGGGCGACAAAATCGTCTACACCATGGGCTTCGATATCCCTCAAGCAGGGTGCGACAGCTACTACTGCGACACGAGCAATCCATACGGTGGCAATGTAAAGACCTTCTCAATTATGGTTGATGACTCAAACATCACCCGTGGCGAACAAGCATCCAACAACTTCGCTTCAACTCCGTTCGCATACTAAACACTTCCTGTAATATAAAAACACCCATAGCTTCGGCTGTGGGTGTTTTTAATTAAGGCAGTATTCTTTCAAAACTAAATATCCAAATTCGCCATCTTAGCGTTGCTCTGGATGAATGTCTTTCTTGACGAGACGTCTTCACCCATCAGGATGTCGAACACGCGGTCAGCGTCTGCTGCGTCTTCGACATGTACCTGCTTAAGCACGCGCTTTGCCGGGTCCATAGTCGTTTCCCACAGCTCGTCAGGGTTCATCTCTCCCAAACCTTTGTAGCGTTGGATATGTATCTTTGGTTTTCGGGATTTTACTTCGGCTTCAGCTGCCTCTGCTTCGGTTGCGAGTTCGCCCTCTTCGGCTTCTTCAGGCTCACCTTCAACAACGTCAGCTGCATCTTTACCGAGGAATGTAATTTTTTCTTCGTCGGTGTACGCGTACATAACCTCCTTTCCTTTTTTTATTTTATACAACGGCGGTTGGGCTATGTAGAGGTAGCCTCCTTCAATGATAGGACGAAAGTGGCGGAAGAAGAGCGTTAAAAGGAGTGTACGAATATGCGCGCCGTCCACATCAGCATCGGTAGCGATGATTATCTTGTGGTAGCGCAGTTTAGATATATCGAAGATGTCGCCAATGGCGGTACCAAGCGCCAAAATGAGGTAGCGGATTTCTTGGCTCGCAAGCATTTTGTCTATGCGAGCGCGCTCGACGTTAAGGATTTTCCCGCGCAGTGGCAATATTGCTTGTGTGCGACGGTCACGGCCTTGCTTGCCGGAGCCGCCTGCCGAGTCTCCCTCCACAATAAATATCTCCGACTCTGTCGCATCTTTTGTTTGGCAGTCGGCAAGCTTACCCGGCAACCCGAAGCCTTCCAAAGCGCCTTTGCGCAACACCGAGTCCTTGGCCGCTTTTGCAGCTTTTCGAGCTTTGAGCGCAAGCATCGACTTCGAAACTATGTACCGTGCATCTTCGGGATATTCTTCAAGAAAAGTCGAGAACGCGTCTGCAAACACCGCATCTACTGCACCGCGTGCTTCGACACTTCCGAGCTTTCCTTTTGTTTGGCCTTCAAACTGAATTTCGCGTAACTTCACCGAGACGACGGCAGTCAGCCCTTCGAGTACGTCATCGCCGGTAAAATTCTCTTCGTTATCTTTGAGCGCGTTGGCTTTACGAGCGTAGGCATTGAGCGTTCGCGTGAGTGCTGTTCGGAAGCCCGTGATGTGCGTCCCCGCTTCGGAGTTGTAGATATTGTTAGCGAACGGGAAAACGCGCTGGGTGATGTCGTCAACATACTGGAGCGCTATCTCGACTTGCACTTCGTCGCCGTCTTTGCCGCCCGGTGGGATAAAATCTTTCTCTACATAAAAAATATTCTTGTGGACCGGCTTTTGGTAGCGGTTGTGGAAGGAGATAAGAGAACGGAGTCCCCCTTCGAAGTAGAAGGTTTGCGATGGCGAGTCCGACAGGAGGTGACGAATGTAGAGCCCATGGCCCGGCTCAGGGATTTTGACGGTGGACTTCCGTGCGTCGATGATGGTGATGCGAAGACCTTTCACCAAGTACGCTTGCTCGCGCAGGTGCGAGACTATTTTATCGAACTCGAAGTCGGTAGTGTTGAAAATGGAGTCGTCCGGTGTAAAGGAAATAACCGTACCGTGGAGCTTTGACGAGCCTATCTTTTTGACCGGGCTCTTCTTTTTACCAATCGTATAGTCCTGCATATGGGCGCCGCCGTCACGGTGTACTTCGGCGCGAAGAAACGTCGAGAGCGCGTTAACCACTGAAGAGCCCACACCATGGAGACCGCCGGAGACCTTGTAGCCATCGCCGCCGAACTTGCCCCCAGCGTGGAGCGTGGTCATGATTGTCTCGAGCGCCGAAACTTTGGTTGCCTTGTGGATATCGACAGGAATACCGCGACCGTTGTCGGCTGTGCGTACAATGTTGCCAGGGAGTAGCACCACTTCGATATCATCGGCAAAGCCACCCATAGCTTCGTCGCGTGAGTTATCAAAAATTTCCCACACCAAGTGGTGCAGGCCGTCGACACCGGTGGTGCCAATATACATACCCGGTCGGCGACGAACCGCTTCGAGACCTTCCAGAACCGTAATAGACGACGCGTCGTACGTGCCCGCCGAAGCCTTGGCGGAGGCGGGTGTGCTTTTAGCCGGTTTTTTTGTTTTTTCGTCAGCCATAATCTAAATAGAGCCTTTCGGCTTATGTTTTTATTGTATCAAATTTTAAGGCTTAGCGAAAGTTCTCAACTCACCAAAAAGCCTTGGCAATTAACCTTTTTGTGGTAGAGTAGCCCTAGAAAAGGAGGTACCTCGAATGTTTGGGCATCTTTCTCGCACAACACAAACTCCACCAACCTTGGGAAACTTTCTTACAGCACTAGGTGTATGGGGATTTGCGTTTTCATGGCCATACATTGGAATGGCAACAAGAACAGTCTTAAGCTGGATTGGATAGCCGCAGGTTTAACCTGCGGTTTTCTATTAGCGGATTTCGAACCCTTCGGCCTTCAGTTTCGCGTAGACTTTTTCCATTTGAGTATTTACTTCCGTCTCGACGAGCGTGCGGTCAAAGGATTGGAAGATGAGGCGGTATGCGAGTGAGATTTTGCCGTCTTTATCGAACCGGTCAAAGCGCGAGATTTTGATGCATAAATCCCCCGCTTCAGTTTTTATCGTTTGTTCGATGTGTTTTTCATCAGTTCCCATTGGAGTCCAAAATGCCACATCACGGACAATATAAGGATATTTTGAATAGAGTTCATAGCGCTCAGTGAGTGAAAGCGGCAAATCGCTATATTGACTTGGTTCAGGAAGTCCTTGGGTTAAATCATCTAGGTAACATTCACGAATACTAGGATCACCATCTTTTTCGGAAACATTAGCACCTAAGGACTGTTCAAGATCGAGAAGAGTACCAATTGCATTTTTTTCACCTTTTTTATTTTCTACCGCCAGTCCTAGCGTAATTTTTTCTTTTCCATTAACCCAAACTGTTCCTATTTCAAATATCTGTATTCTTTGTAAACCTAGAAATTCCTTGTTGCGTTTATTATTTGTAAGCGCATTAATAAGTCCTCGTCCAAGTTGGGTGCGCATGTGCGGCTTAACGCCGTCGACTTTATTGAGCACTACACGCTCGCCTTCTTCAGCAAATACCGAAGTAAAAACTTCTGAAAAACCTCGCACAGTCAAAAACTCACGTATTTTCTCTGACCAATAAAAGTTCTTATTTACTTCGATAGGTTGGTTCAAAGGCGGCAGCTCAATCGGCAAAACGCGATCGTAGCCAACAATGCGCCCCACCTCTTCCACTAAGTCTTCGGCTATCTCCAGGTCGAGCCTTTCAAAGGGCACCATAACTTCGAACATGCCGCCTACCTCTTTGTAGGCAAACCCGAGTCGCTGGAACACGTTGGCAACCTCCGCACCGGTGAGCATTATACCCAGCATTTTGTTTATTTTATCAACCGTCACCGACGCCGTTTTCTTTTCCTGCGGGTTGGGGTACACGTCGACAATCCCCTGCAATTCGCCACCTGCCAAATCGAGGATCATATTTACCACAGCGTGCATGCCACACATTGCAAGCTCGGGCGAAATGACTTGCTCGAATCGCGCAGATGCGTCAGTGCGAAGTTTTAAAGCCTGTGCGGTCTTTCGCGTCGAGACGCCGTCGAAATTTGCGGACTCTATGATGATGTCCGTTGTTGCCTCGGTTATCCCCGCCGGCATGCCGCCTTTAACCCCCGCGATACCTATTGCACGGTCGGCGTTTGCGTCAGCTATCACCAGCATAGATTCATTGAGTGCATACTCTTTTTCATCCAGCGCAAGCATCTTCTCGCTAACTTTCGCTGGACGGACCGAGACAGCATACTTTCCTTCTTTTTGAACAAGTTTACTTGCATCAAAAGCATGGAGCGGCTGACCCAAGTGGAACATGATGTAATTCGTCGCGTCCACCACATTGTTAATAGAGCGCTGGCCCACGGACTCCAGATGCTCGCGGAGCCAATCCGGCGAAGGCCCAACTTTAATACCTTTAATATGCGCTGCAACGTAACGCGAACAAAGGTCTGTATCGATAGACACTACAACATCCGCAGTAGGGACGGACGAAACATTTGATTTCGCAGCGTCCCCTTGATGTCCTGCAGCGGAGAAATTAAATGTTTCGTCCGTCCCCACCAAATCAGACACGGCCCCCGCTTCAGAAGATACTTTATCCGCTGGGACCGTTCTTAACGCTACTAAAGTATCTTCTGAAGCAGTTGCTGCGTACGGGTTGGATTTTAGTGGAAGTTTGAGTATTGCCGAAATCTCCTTCGCAATACCTGCATGACTCAAGCAGTCGTGGCCGCGATTAGGCGTTATTTTTACATCTAAAATATAATCACTTCCTTTTTGTTCGATACCGTCTATTTCGAAGGCATGGAACATGAGCGCATGCTCCAACTCCTCTGCACCGGGTAGATCATCACAAAAAAAAGTCTGTAGCCAGTTTCGGGAAATGAGCATACTTAAAATTGATTAACGAATCGAAGGTCGGCGGAGTGCATGTGACGCACGTCGTCTATGCCCCAGCGAAGGAGCGCCAGACGGTCGAGCCCCATGCCGAACGCGAAGCCTTGGTACTTTGTTGGATCGACACCGGCATTGCGCAGCACGTTCGGGTGGATCATACCGGCACCCATCATCTCTATCCAGCGGCCGCGCAGCTTTTCAGGCACATCCTTGCCGTTAATGCGTGCGTCTACCTCGACACCCGGCTCGACGAACGGAAAGAAGCTCGGGCGAAATCGCACTTCGACTTCGGCACCTTTGAATAACTCGCTATAGAACTTGTCGAGCGTACCTTTGAGGTGTGCCATCGTTACATCCTCGCCCACTGCTAACCCTTCGAGCTGGAAGAACTCTGCTTCATGCGTCATGTCGGTCGCCTCGTTTCGAAAGACTTTGCCGGGGACGATGATGCGATACGGCGGCGTAATATTCTTTTTCATCTGCTCTTCCATGTAGCGCACTTGCACCGGCGAAGTCTGGGTGCGGAGCACATACCCCGGTTTGTCTTTGATAAAAAAAGTATCTTGCATGTC
>JAYVXZ010000028.1:0-8378 GCA_043784715.1 Candidatus Adlerbacteria bacterium | reverse complement strand
GAAGGGATCGAACCTTCGACCAGTCGTGTATAAGACGACGGCTCTACCGCTGAGCTACGCGCCCGTGGAGTTCACGTTGCCAAATATAACCCATATTTTGCACAAAATGAAGCGGGGCTATCTCGAGGCCATTTGATAAGCGCCTCGTGTTTCGGCATATACTTTGTGTACGTCGGCAGCTGTTAACGCTGTGTTGTATATTCGTACCTCGCCCATGTCACCCGCAAAATAATTTGTGTAGCCAATTATGCCACCCCCGTCATACCCGACGCCCAGAGTCACGTAACTTCCATTAGTGCTGTTTTTAGGTGTCATCACTGTGTTAGAAGATCCAGCAAGTGCGCCGTCAATATATATACGACTGCCGGAGGAATCTGCAGTTACTACCACAAACGTCCACTCCTGAGTATAGATTTTCTTAGTCGAGGTAACCGTGGTGACAAAATTACTTATATTTCGCACCGTCCCGTCAGTCTCAAGTTCAATCCACGAATCACCTCCTCCTTTCGTGTCGTCATCCCAAATAAGCACTTGGGCAGTGGAGGGTAAAGTTGCAATACGCACCCAAACAGAATAGGTAAGTGTTGCGCCTGCGGTGACTGGGCCGATTTTAATATATTGACTCGTCCCATTGAAGGTTAAAGCGCAGCCTTTATTATTGGGTCCGCTACCTGAAATTCCCCACGCGGGGGTATTTAGTAAAGTACCGTTATTGTTTCCGCCGCTGTCGGCAAGCGCCGCGCCTGTACAATCATTAAAAAGCCATTCGCCCAATATCCGGTCGCTGATACCGCTATCAAGACTTGCGTCAGCTTTCAGGCCTGCGCCTACGCGTGCCTTCATACGTGAAGTCGCGAGTGACGCGAAAATGATGGAAGCTAAAAGTCCTATGATAGCGATAACGACAAGAAGTTCAATTAACGTAAACCCAGTGTATTGTCGCCGGTACATATAGTCTCGTCTAGTATATATCTATTTTTTATTCAAAATGAAGCGACTTCGCGCGCTCCACGATTGAACAGCGAAGAAGCGGATGTTTGGAGAGTGTTTCATCCTGCTCCACCAAAGCGTGCGCCTCCGTGCGTGCAGCTTCGACAAGTTTCAAATTCTTTAGCGCTTCCATGCCAATGTCCGAGATGCCCCACTGCTTTTTGCCGGTGAGCTCGCCGGCGCCTCGCTGCAAGAGGTCCTTCTCGGCGAGTTCGAAACCGTTCTTGGCGGTTGCAAGCGCTTTAAGCCTTGTCATCGTTTGCTCGCCACGGCTCTCGGGGCAGACGAAGCAGTATGCTTGGTGGTTGCTTCGAACCACGCGCCCGCGTAGCTGGTGGAGCTGGGCCAAGCCGAATCGCTCGGCGCCTTCAATGAATATCAAAGTTGCGTTCGGGACGTTCACGCCGACTTCGACGACCGACGTTGCGACCAAAATGTCAATTTCATGGCGTGTAAATTTCGCCATTGTTTCCTCTTTTTCTTTCGGCGTCATTTTGCTGTGGAGTATTGCGAGCTCATAGTCTTGGAAGACTTCCTTTTTAAGTCGCTTCGCTTCAGCTGTTACTGACTTCGCCATTAAAGCAAACGCTTTGTCCGGGTCGGGCTCGTCGATGCGCGGGCAAATGACGTAAGCCTGCCTGCCGGCTTTCAACTCTTCGTGCATCTTTGCGTAGGCTTTCGGCCTTTCCTCGGGTTTTACTATTTCAGTGATGATTGTCTTACGCCCCGGCGGCATTTGGTCGAGCAACGTCAGGTCGAGGTCACCGTATACGGTCAACGCGAGCGTTCGGGGGATGGGTGTTGCGGTCATCGAAAGCAAGTGGGGCAGTCGCTCCTCTTTTTTCGCGAGTTGTCGGCGTTGGTTAGTGCCGAACCGGTGCTGCTCATCAATAATTACCAGGGCCAAGTGTTTAAACTGCACCGACTTTTGGATGAGCGCGTGCGTGCCTATGAGGATTGGTATCTCGCCATTGGCGACCCACTTCAAAAGCTGCGCGCGCGAAATAGTCGTCGACTCACCCGCCTTTGATTTTGAAGGAAATTTAAAACAGCCACTCCCAGTGATGAGCCCTATGTTCATTGGGAAGGGGACGAAGTATTTGATAAACGACTCGAAGTGCTGCTTGGCCAAAATTTCGGTCGGCGCCATGTAGGCAACTTGGAGCGTGCCAAAATTTTGACCTTGTGGTCGGGTGCGAACCGCTGCGTACGTAGCTGTAGCTGCCACGGCCGTTTTGCCCGAGCCGACGTCGCCTTCAAGAAGCCGCGACATAGGCCGCCCTGTGCGCATGTCGGCAAGTATCGCGCCAATAGCGTGCATCTGTGCGGGTGTTGCGGTAAATGGATAGGTCGATATGAACTCGTTGACTTCCTTTTGCGGAGCGTCGACTGCGAAGCTTTTTTCGTGTGACTGCAGCTTCCTTTCCTGCTGGCGCTGGAGCTGTATCAAAAATATTTCCTCAAAAGCGAATCGTTTGCGCGCAGCATCGGCCTCCTTCAACTTCTCCGGGTGGTGCATCCACACGAGCGCGGTTTTAAGCGTCGGCAGGTTGTATCGTTTCAAAAGCTCCGCCGGTATAGGGTCTTCGATTTGGTCTAGTACCTCCTGCGTCAAAATTTTTTCAATAGCATGCCGAAACCAAAGCGAAGTGATGCCACGACTCTCGGGGTAGACCGCAAAGAGTTGTGAGGGAGCCCTCGGCGAAGTCTCTGCGTCGGTCTTCGGCTCCGCAACCGACTTCGCCGGGGACTGTGCGGAGTTCACTGCGAACTCTTGAGCGTCGGGGGTAAAGCCCGGTTGCTGAGCATGAGCGAAGCGATCCGAAGCAGAGGGCTTTGCCCCCGGCGCCCCTGTATCAATCGAAAGTTGTATTGTGCCCTCTTGTTCTGAAGCAAACAACCCGGCTTCGACTGCCGAAATCCTTTGGAGCTCCGGGTTTGCAAAATATAGTTTGCTGTCTTTGCCGGCGACTTTGCCCACCACTTGTACAGTCGCGCCGTTCGCCCACATCTTTGCAATGTACGGCTGGTTAAACCACATTAGTTTAATGCGCCCCGTCGAGTCGCGCAGGTATCCTTCCGAAATTGGCACTTTACGCTTCCACGACTTTTTAGTTTCCATGTTCTCCAGCGTGCCGATGATACTCGCCTCCATCCCGACAGCGAGTCCCGCAATAGAAGCCGACTCGCCGCCTGCCTCGAACCGAAAGGGGAGGTGGAAGAGGAGGTCGCGCACGGTCAGTACGCCAAGTTTGTTCAAAGCGACTTTTTGAGACTCCACGAGCCGAAGATGTTTCTCTAAAGGGTCTCCTAGCTCCATTCGCTCATCATACCAAAGCCTGACACTTGGTATACTAAGTGCCGTTCCTATTAATTCACCCAAATATTCATATGGCAAAAATAGATACCAACAAACAGGCGATATCGCTCCATAAGAAGCTCGGCGGTAAGATCCGTATTACCCCGGCAATCAAAATTAAAAATCGCGCCGACCTGAGTCTCGTCTATACCCCCGGCGTTGCTGCAGTGTCTCTGCTTGTCTCCAACCCATCCTCGGTCTCTGCCCAATCTAAACTCGCGAAGGAATACACTATCAAAAAGCGCATGATAGCAGTCATATCTGACGGCTCGGCGGTGTTGGGGCTCGGCAACATCGGCCCGTACGGTGCGTTGCCGGTGATGGAAGGGAAGGCTGCACTTTTTAAAGCATTCGCCGACGTTGACGCCTTTCCGATTGTGCTCGACACGCAAAATGTCGACGAGGTAGTGAAGACCATTATCAACATCGCGCCCGCGTTTGGCGGCATCAACCTCGAAGACTTCAAAGCGCCGCAATGCTTCGAGATCGAAGAACGCGTCAAAGAGGCGCTCGATATCCCCGTCATGCACGACGACCAGCACGGCACGGCGATAGTGGTATTGGCGGCACTCATTAACGCGGCGATAGTGGTCAAAAAAGATTTAAAAAAGATGCGCGTGGTCGTCGCCGGCGCGGGTGCTGCCGGTACTGCAGTCGCCAAGCTCCTCCTGTTGGCCGGTGTGAAAGACATTATCGTTCTGGACAGTGTTGGTATTATCAACAAAAGCCGCGCCGGGCTGGCACTTCATAAGCAAGAGCTCGCCACCCGCACAAACCCTATGGGCGTCGAAGGTGGGCTGCAAGATGCGCTCAAAGGAGCCGACGCGGTCATAGGCGTATCAGGCCCGGGGCTCATGCAGGCCGACCATGTGCGTTTAATGGCCGACCAGGCAATAGTCTTTGCGCTTGCGAACCCAACGCCCGAAATCATGCCGGACGAAGCTAAAAAGGGCGGGGCAGCGGTCATCGCCACCGGGCGCTCCGACTTCCCGAACCAAATCAACAACTCGCTCGCCTTCCCTGGAGTCTTTCGCGGAGCACTCGACAACAAGATCACCAAAATCAGCGACGAAATGAAACTCAAAGCCGCTCGCTCGCTCGCTGCGTTGGTAAAGGTTCCGAAAGCCGACAAAATAATCCCCGGCCCATTCGACAAAGGCGTCGTGCAAGCTGTCGCAAAAGCCATTAAGTAGAGACCTTGAGTGTTGAAGCAGATACTGGTATTACTTGAGTCGGCTGAAAGGGGAATACAATGGCGTTCAAAGGGTTTGATATCCTGGGTGCTGCAACGAGCTTCATGCTTCGAGCGAAATCAGATAAAGAAGTTGCCATAGCACTTGTCCGGGAGGATGCCGACATCTTCGTGTACCAAGAGGATGTTATCTTGTTTATAGAGAGTTACGTGTTTCGTGACGGTAAGTGGTACGAAATCTGAAAGAGCCTTATTTTAAGGCTCTTTTTTATGTTTGGAGTATTGTATATGTCAATATACTTGACAAATGTCAAGCTCAGGTGTATACTATTCTTATACCAGTACGGTCGTTGAGAGAATAGCGAGAGGGAGTCCAGCCGGCACAATATTTAATCTTGGCCAAGCGCTCACTCACTCCCGCCATTCTCTCAAAGACCAGGACTTTGAAACAAAGGAAAAGGGAACCGCAAAATGTTGATCCTCTTTACCAGCAGAATGACCCCGTCGATAGCGTTATTTATTTCGCATCGCAGCCATTATGCCGGGAAGAGGGTCCGCAATATCGCGTGACCTTTTTGTACTCTGGGGAGAGCGCAATGGTACTAGCACTAGCACTTCCGGCGGTCGTAGTGCTCATCGCACTTTTGCCGTCCGGCTGCTTCCTTCCAAAGAGGTAAGCAGCTAATATTCCGCTTCGCGATCTGGCGGTTATCAGGTTGCTAACAAGCTGGGGAGCTTGAAAATGTTTAACGTAGAGTACGTTACAACTGCATACTCGGTGACGGGCATTGTCGGTAGTTTCGGACAAGGATATACATCCTTGCCGAAGCCTATAAACCGGATCGTTACCCAGGATGACATCCTTGCCTATGCGCTCTATCTGGAGCACACTGGTAAACTCGACGAAGCAGATGATCTTCTCGAAAGCTACTTGGCGGGTAACCATACTCGTCACTAAAAAAAGAGGTTCGGCGAACCTCTTTAAAAAATCGCCATCCCTTTTAAGCGCTTCACTCACTACACCGCAGTGGAGCTTTCAAAAAGGATTTATAAGATAGGATTGGGGCCAGCGCATTTTTTGTGTCGCTGGCCCCTTTCTTGAGAACATCACCAATTGGTGGTATGAAGAGAGTCGGGATTCTGCGCTCTTAAGCATTGTTCGGGGAGGGTTCTATGAAGGCCACTTTCTCTTTCATTGTTTCGAATATCGGTGCGCTTGTCGTGTTGGCGTTGCTGTGGATATACGCGCCGAAGTACATAAATTACGGGTTCGTGTGGAATACAAACTTGATAGACGGGATCGCATACTATTTCCGGTACCTACCTGTCGGGTGGGAAGACTGGGGTGCAAGATTCGAAGTTGTTGGTCGAATGATGAATCTCGAGCGCTTCATGCTCTTTGCCGAGATAAACATCATTATTCACCTCCTTCTTTTGCCAATGAGGAGAAGGCAAAAGGTAGTCGTTCGTCGTTAACGGTACAACCTCAAGTAAGGGAAAAGCTCTGCCGTAACTCCGGTGGGGCTTTTTATATATGCCTACTGGCTTTGGTATACTTGGGAACTTCTGCCACAGCGCGACCATATTGACCGGGGCACTGCGGGGGGAGGTATAGTTAATACTTACTCCATGTGTATAGTGAAGGCTTGAAAGAAATAGCTCAGCCGGGCGTCTACCAAATGAGGGACATCGAGAAACAATTTGAAGCAGCATTCGAGGCCCACGCCGAAGAGCTTTTTCGCCACGCGGCAATGCGCATCTCCGAGCGCGACCGCTCCGTCGAGCTGGTCCAGGAGGCGTTCATGCGAGTCTGGCAATATGTCCAAAAAGGAGAGGAGATTCGCGACTACCGCGCCTTCCTGTACCGGACTCTGCGCCACTTGATTATCGATGAGTACCGCAAACACAAGACCGTGTCGCTCGAAGGCATGATGCTGGACGAAGATGACACTGTCGAAAGGTTGCTCCCCGCCGACGAGTCCAACACGCTTGAAGCAGCGGTAGAGCGCTTCGAAGGCAAACGAGTGTTGGAGTCACTCCAGGACCTGCCCGACATGTATCGTGAAGTTATTTTGCTTCGCTATGTCGAAGGGCTCACCCCGCAAGAAATTTCCCAAGTGCTAAGCGAGAGCGAAAATGTTGTGTCGGTGCGAATCCACCGAGGGCTCAAAAAACTTCGCGTGCTGCTCGAACCCGAAACTGTATGAAAAACCATTTAGAACAAAAATTACAAGATGCGAGCCAAGAGCTTCAATTGACTCACCATGAACGCGATACTATGCGCGCAGCTGTGCGCGAGTTCATGCGCACGAACCCTCTTGCGGTATATGGTGGCGCGACGCCGAGCCCGTACCATTACTTTTTTATTGAGCGTGCAATGCCTTTTGTTGCGATACTCCTTTTTATACTCGTGAGCGCGGGCGGCACTGCCTTTGCGGCCGAAGGCACTTTGCCGGGCGACGTGCTGTACCCGGTCAAAATTTCAGTCAACGAGCAAGTCCAAAGTGCGCTCGCATTTTCGCCGTCGGCTAAGGCCGAGGTGCATGCAAGTTTGGCGGAACGTCGCCTTGAAGAGGCAGAGGCACTAGCTTCGGTCGGCAAGCTTGATGTCAAAACAACAAAACAAATTAAAGGCAATTTTAATGAACACGCTGCCGTGGCCCAAACTATCGCAAAAGACATTGCGAAAACCGACCCAGCCGAAGCAGCGCAGTTGTCCACGCAGCTCGCAGCAAGCTTGTCGGTCAATAACATCGTACTCAAAAACATTGGCGACGATAGTGACGACGAAGACACCAAGCAAGACTCGCAAGAGCTCTCGCTTGCAGTGAGCTCGAGTATGGTTGAGTTAAAAGACACAATCATAGCGACCTCTTCGACCTCCAGTTCGTTAAGGAAGAGTAAAGGCGCTGACGACCAAGATACAGGAAAGCTTCCTGGGAAGTCTGCATCGTCAATCGTTACAGCATCCCTTGCTCCTTCAACCACGCCAAACATTGCGTCTACATCAAGCTCGACCCCTACCCCTACCCCTACACCTACTACGACTATTGCCGGGTCAAGTTCGAAGATGCACGCTGAAGACTCAGGTTCGAATATTAACGCAAAAGAGGCAACCGAACTTGGCGCTCGCGCGACTAAAAATCTTGACGCTACTCGCAGCCAGTTCGACGAAATGAAGGACTCCATAAACGCGACAACGACCGCCTCAGCGGAGGCAAGATTTACCGACATTACTGCGCTTTTAAAAAAGGGCGACGCGGCGATTGCTGCGAAATTATATTCGCAAGCATTCGCAGACTACTCTCTGTCTTTGACTGCATCCGCCAGACTCCAGGTAATTCTTAAAGCAGTTAAAAGAGTCAAACCTTCTATGATTAACTCACTGTTTATTTTGAAAGAGGATGATAGCGAGGTATTAGGCACCACGACGAATTCAGTGTTGACCGGAAGCACCGCGTCAGGCACTACTGTTAAAAGTACGCCCGACAAAAATGGCTCGAGTACACCAACCACAACTCCAAAAATAAAAATACGCGACTCAAAAGTAGCATCCACTACCGCTTCGAGCTCAGTGACTTCACCCAAAAAAGACGATACAAATATGCAATCTAAAAAAGAGCCGCGTTCTATCTTCCAAAAGGTCATACACTTAGATTTGAGTGACTAACTCTTTTTATTTACATAGAAAAACACCGGCGCTACCCGGTGTGTAAGTACCCTAACAAGCCGAGGGTGCTAACGACGACTATCGATATGAATACGATGCCGATGAAGACTACTCGTGGATACGAAGCGCGTTTGCCGCTACTTCGCAGAGTTTCCGCGCGAGCTCGG
>JAYVXZ010000027.1:0-8444 GCA_043784715.1 Candidatus Adlerbacteria bacterium | reverse complement strand
GAGCAGGTCTGCCCACTGCGACATTGCGTTCGTCTTTGAAAACGACTCAGCTTTTGTGCGTGCTGCCGCTACCATGTTCGTTGACTGCTCAACGTGCGTAAAAGTTTCATTAATCGCTTTTGCAAACGCTTGCACATCGTTAAACGCAACGAGTCTGCCACTTCTTTTGTCTTCGATAAGCTCAACATTACCTCCTACCTTCGTGGTGACAACCGGCACACCGGCCTGCATCACTTCAATGAGTTGGTGCGAGAGGCCTTCGTAGTTTGTATTGAGTGCAAAAACATCCGAAGCACAGACTAACTTTAAAAGCTGCTCTTTTGGCATGTCGCCCATGAACACTGCACGCTCGCCCAACACCTCTTTAGCATGTGCACGTATTATGGCGTCGTCGGGCCCACTGCCTGCAATAACTAATTTCGCCCCTGCAAATTCTTTTTGCACCAACTTGACCGCGTCTATGAGCGCAGGGAAACCTTTCCACGGCACGAAGCGTCCTGCTGATACGATTACTTTTTCATTGCCGAAACCAAACTCACGACGAGCACTGTCTCGTGTCGGCAACACGCCAACCTCTGCACTACTATATATACGACGAATGTTGTCAGGTCGAACTCCCCATTTAGCGGTGATCTGTTTTAAATAGTCGCTTGGGACCACGACGCGCGTCGCGCCTTTTGCAACAGAGGATTGTATCCGTACCAGGACTTGTACTTTACGACTGTATACTTTTTTATCCTGCATGACAAAAGCATCCAGCGTGTCTTTGACTCCGAACCGCTGTACGCCCTGCTCCCACGCGAAGTCACCGCCGACTCGCAGGATCATTGGCACACCTCGCAAACGCGAAGCATACAGAGCAGGCAAACCAACGCTGACCGGGTCGAGCGCCACAACAAAGCGGGCACCGCCACTTTTTTGCCACACTAAAAATGTATAGTACAAATGGCGCACAATAGGCGGCAAATGACGAACCAAGCTAAAAGGGACCACTTCGACCACGACATTTTTCGCATGCAAAAAGTCCGCTAATTGTTTAGCGAACGTAGCCGGTCCGCCAATGTCCGGCGGATACAGTCCTGCAGCGAGTACTATCTTCATTACTTCAATTCTAATCGTTTTTCAGCCCTGCGACTATGTATAACTAGCCGCGTACCACATACGTTTGAATTTTATATACTACCTATCTTGACGCGCATGAAAGACAGCAAGTATGATAACTTCGTCACGCTTTTCGTGAGTATGATATACGATAATGTAAGGAGGTTCGACTAACTCGCGCGTTCCCGTAACAGCTCCAAGCCTTCCCATATGGGATAAACCAGGAGTGCCGAGACGTCGAATACGTTCTCGGATTCGTAGGACAATTTCGGTAGCGACTGTTGGGTTTTCTTTCGCTATCCATGCAAAAAGGCCATCGATATCATCGACAGCCTTCTTTCGGATAAGGACTTTCATATGCCTAAAAGACGCAGCCGTTCATCCAACTGCGAAAGAGTGATGGACTGAGGGTCCTTCTCGGCGAGGCGACGGCGTACTTCTGCTTTTTGCTCCTCAGAGAGTCGATAGGGACTGCTGTCGTGCTCCTCGATAAGTCTGAGCAACTCTACGGCATCTTCTTGCCGTTCCTGCGGCCAACTCAATACTCGGTCAAGAATATTTTTCAGCTCATTTTTCATATGTTACACAGTATACCATACCCCTTTTTTACTGCACCCGCGTAGAAAACTAACGCGGTCTGACTACGTTAGTGTTAGTGTTAGTGTTAGTTTCCCTATCTTCAGACCAGTGCTTGAAATACTTTCTCTTTCATATCTTTTGCAATAAGGTCCCAGTCGTATTTTTGACGCACTAATGCTTTTGCATTATCTACAACCACCTGCACCGTCTGAGGGTTACCGTAGATAATTCGCACTGCCTCGTTTACTTGTCCCGGCTCGCCGGGATCGACAGCAAACCCGGTTGGCGGATGCTCGGGGTTTCGCTTCCAATCAAACAGAAAGTCCGCGATGCCTCCCTCCTGCGTCGCTATGACGGGGATGCCTGCCGCAAACGCCTCTATGAAAGAGGTGCCCATGCCCTCGGTGCGCGATGGGCGTATAAAAATGTCACATGCCTGGAGATACGCTGGCAGCTCTTTGTTCTCGATACTTCCGATAAAGTGTACGCGCGCAGTGACGCCAAGCTCGTCGGCCAAGTCTTTGAGTGCCCTACCTTCGACACCATTGCCGATAAGCAGCAAGCGAGTATTGAGCGGTAACAAAGGCATAGATTGAATGACAACATCCAGAGCATTCTTTTTGACTAAGCGGCCGGTGTGCACGAGCCACACCTCGCCGTCCTTCTTCCCTATTTTTTGCTTTATTGCCTCAACATCGGCTACGGGAACTACTTTGGAAAACAATTCGACATCCACACCGTTTGGAATTACCTCCACCGGGCCCCGGTAACCGACGCTCTGCATCCATCCGGCAAGGTAGTGTGAGATTACTTGCACAATGGTCGCGTCGGCAAAACCCTTTAGTAAAAGTTTTTTAAACGGGCGGATGTGCGGGCGATTAAACACATGTTCAAACGGATCGCCGTCTTGAAGCGTCAGCACATACGGAAGTATGACCCCGCCCATGCGAAGCAGCAGTATCGGGAACACCATGTACGACATGAGCGCCCACAGGCCGTCAAACTTCTTTTGCTTGTGCAGTTTTGCTGCAAGCAGTGCCGCACGCGGGATAAAAAGTATTTTATGTACATAGGAGTCGCCCTTCCCTACACGGTAAACGCGTACATTACCTATCTGGTCTTCCGCAAAGTCCTCAGGCGAGAACCGCATCGTAATCATATGGAACTCTATATACTCAGGCGAGATTCTATCGGTAATTTCTTTGACCGCTATTTCAGCTCCGCTCACGCGCGGGTAGTAGGAAAGCGAAAAGATAAGAATTTTTTTTGCCATGTGATTCAAGAGTAGCTCATGAGCAGGAAAAGAAAAAGGGCTGCATGTAGCAGCTCCTAGGCGATAGTAGATTGAAAGTAATCAATCGTTCTTTGCAAACCGACATTGAGACCTATGGTTGGTTCCCACCCCAAAGCCGACCGTGCCAGCGCTATGTCTGGACAGCGCTGCGTAGGGTCATCCTCAGGAAGTGCACGGTACACGAGCTTGGAGTTTGAGCCGGTCAGCTCGATTATATGCTCTGCCAAGGTACGCACGGTTATCTCGTGTGGGTTCCCGATATTAACGGGCCCGGTCATACCATTCGGAGTCGCCATAAGCCGCACGAGTCCGTCGATAAGGTCGTCGACGTAACAGAACGCCCGTGTCTGGCTGCCGTCGCCGAAAAGCGTAATGTCTTCATTGTGCAAAGCCTGCATAATAAAGTTCGAGACAACGCGCCCGTCCTTCGGATGCATACGCGGGCCATATGTGTTGAAGATACGCGCCACTTTAATTTTCGTATTATGCTGGCGAAGATAATCGAAGAAGAGCGTTTCAGCACATCGCTTCCCTTCGTCGTAACACGCGCGCGGCCCGAGCGGGTTCACATTCCCGCGATACTCCTCGGTCTGCGGGTGCACCGTCGGGTCACCATACACTTCGCTCGTGGATGCCCGAAGTATTTTTGCTCCAGTGCGCTTTGCGAGGCCGAGCATGTTGATAGCGCCAACGACTGATGTTTTCGTCGTTTGCACCGGGTCAAATTGGTAATGCACCGGCGAGGCAGGGCATGCGAGGTTGTAGATTTCGTCGACTTCGACGTAGAGCGGGAATGTCACGTCGTGGCGCATCGCTTCGAAGCGAGGGTTACCGAGCAAGTGAGCGATGTTATCCTTTCGCCCGGTGAAGTAGTTGTCGACACATAGCACTTCGTCGCCTTCGCCGAGCAATCGCTCGCACAAATGCGAGCCCAAAAAACCGGCACCGCCGGTCACTAAAACGCGTTTAGGAGTAAGGTTCATGATATTTCCTTTCAGGAACAGACTGAAAACACTCTACCACTATAAATTTTATAAGAAAGCATTTTTCTATCCCTCTATATCAAACTCCTGTGCTGTAGGTTTAGTTTCACCATCCACAACAATTAATTGAGTTACAGAGTTCGCGTACCAAATACTTGAAACTCCTAAAACTATTAGCGCGGCGAGTCCTACTCCGGCTTCAATAAACGGCAGTGGGGCGCTTTGCGGGTGCATAGCTTCGGCCGCGTGAACAAGGGGTATATTTTGAACCGCGACAGTTTGTGTTGTAGCCGGCAAGGAATCGGGAGTTGCGCCAGTGTCACGGTTTGAGGTTGTTTTTATGAGAGGCGCTTCTTTGACACGTGTCACAACCGGCGAGAGTGCATCTTTTTTAATTACTACCGAGACAGACTCAGTATAGATACCCGGGTCGGGTGTACCTGCCTGTAAACCCTTTGACATTCTATGAAGAGAATTACCATCGCCTTGGGCACCTTTGGAGGTCGCGTACGTAACGGAGTCCACAACAGTGCTGGATGCATTTTTTAATTTCAAAGTCTCACCGGTATTAGAAAGCGAGAAAGCGGCTTTTAAAACCGCGCCATCGTAGTTTGGATACGCTGCAGCAAAGGAGGCAGGATTTTTAGCAAGAATTGCGCTCTCGCCCGCCGCAAGCTCTGAGCTACCTGTAAACAAAGAAAATCGGTGGTTCGAGGTAGATTCCTGCAGCATATATTTTGCAATATCTGTCGGCTCGTTGTTAAGATTTGTCACCTCTACCCATTCGCGGTCGACATCGCTTCCTGAAGCGTCATACAATATTTCAGTTATTGTTACACCCGAAAAAGCACTGGCAAAGCTTGGAGCGCCGACTAATCCTAGGAGGACTATATAAAATGCAGGAAAGAAGTATTTAGTTGTCTTTGGTTTCAAACCCATCGACAGCTAGCATATTGCGCATTACGTCCTCTGGCAACCCCGCAGGCTCTCTTGTGCGAGTATGCGAGTAGTGGACCCCTGGCTCAGTTTTTGTCGCTGAAGGTTGCTCTTTAGGTTTTTCTTGCTGTGGCTGTGCTTGAGGCTCAGGCTCCGCTCGCGCAGGCTGAGGGCTTGGCCGTTGTGATTGAGGTTGAGGCCTATACTCAAATCGAGGCGTATGAGATGTGGCAAGAGTAGGTATGGGTGAGGGAGTGGAAGCTGCTTGCACTTGCACTACATTGGCCGCTGACTGCGGTTTCGACGTTTGATTAGCATTCACAATTTTACCTAAGGTTTCTTTAAGATCGGGCATATGTACCACCCTCGCCGGTGTTGGCTGAGGTGTTGCAATTTCAGGAGGTCGAGACGCAGGAGGAGGTACCGACTTTTGCTCGGTTTTTTGAGCCACTTGTCGAAGCGCATCGCGAAGACTCATCGCCCCCTCAAGCGGCGGACGCGGTTCTTCGACTTTAGGTTCAGGACGTCGCATCACCGGACGAAGCAGAGCAGGTGTTGGCGCATGAGGTACAGGAGTAGCAGGACGCAAAGATGCTGACGATGTTGAAACAGATTGAGCAACAGCTGGGTTTACTTGCTCTGGCGCAAGAGTTGGAGTAGGACGCACCGCATCGGGGCGTTCGAGCGTTATACGACGACCCAACTCTTGTGCGCTTTTTTCGTGCACTGGTTCTCGAGATGGGGCAGGACGATCTGGGCGATATACCGGGCGCGGCGCCAGTGGGTAGTCTCCTTGCGGCGGCCGAGGTGCATCTGTTCGCGGGCGCACTGGAGTCACGGATGATGCGCTTTGCGGCGCTGGAGTTCGAGGAGTTAGGGCCGAGGCAGGTGCGGGGTCAGGGGCGTTCCACGAGCGAATCACTTCTTCAACCTCAGCGCGAGCCCTTCCGTACAGTTGCCGGGAACTTGCAATAACTTGCGGTACAAACGTTTGAGGAGGCGGGTCGAAGGGGGCGAGCGTCGTGGCACTAAACGGTGGCGATCCGACACCATCTATCATGAGTGTTAAATATATTTGAGCGAAGCCTAAGTTCACGAGGTCGGTCGCCATAAATTGCGGTTGGAAGACTGTTTCGAGTACTTCAGCGTCGAATGGCCCGACACGAAATGCCACCGTGGTGCCGACGTTACCAAACACCGCATCGCGAACTTCTTCCTCCATTTGTTCGACGTACTGGTGCGCTATGAGCAAGTTGAGTTTATACTTTCGCGCTTCAGACAAAATGTCGGCAAAACTTTCGTTGGCGAAGTTCTGGAATTCGTCGACATAAAAGTAAAAGTTCGGTAGGTTTGCAAGCACGTTAGCCGGCACGTCTGCACGAGACATTGCGGCTAAATAGATTTTGGTGACAATCATCGAACCTAACAGCGACGCGTTCACTTCGCCGACGCGACCTTTGGAGAGGTTGATTATCAATATTTTTTTGTCATCCATCGCCTGGCGAATATCGAAGGACGACTTCGGTTGGCCTATAATGTTTCGAATGAGTGGGTTGCTCGTAAACTGCCCCACTTTGTTTTGAATGGCGGGAGTCGCTTCGGCGGCAAAGCGGTCGGTGAAGTTTGCAAATTCTTCGGTCCAAAACTTTTTTACGATTGTGTCTTTACAATTGTCGACGACTTTCTTTCGAAACGCCTTATTGGTGTACATCGTATTCACGTCCAAAAGCGTCGAGCCTTCGTACTCAAGAAGTGCCAAGAGAGTGTTAGACAAAATATATTCCATACGTGCACTCCACGCGTCTACCCATAACTTTTTAAAAGCCGACATCAGCCCCGACACGACCAAGTGGCGCTTGTCGTAGCCGACGTCCTCCATGACATTAAAGGCGACGGGGTGCTCCATGTCGAATGGCGCAAAGTATATGACGTCTTTGATACGGTGTTCGGGCACGTACTCGAGGAGTCGGTCGACGGTCGAGCCGTGCGGGTCTATAAAAGCCATACCTTCGCCATTGCGAATATCTTGAATAGCCATGTTCTCGAGCAATGTCGACTTACCCATGCCCGTCTTGCCTATGACGTACATGTGCCGCGCCCTATCGCGGCGCTTAATACCAAAAGGCGTTTCCTTACCGCGCGTGTCGGTCTTTGCAAAATAAGTAATCTTGTTTGGATCTTCCTGCATTACAAGAATTATACCACTTTACTGTGCTGTTATTGTTGAGTCGGTTACTTGCGCGGGCGCTCGTTTTACTCAAGGGTCGGATCTTCAGCATCTTCTGGGTTTACTATTACTTTAGAGCGTTTACGCTGCGGACGACTCTCCGACCCTTGAGTACCGCGCGAAATAGTTTCGCCACGGAGCAAGAAACCTACGAGCGCTATCATAAGACCTGCTATAGCAAACGCTATAACTTTTATTTCGCCAGGAAAGCCGAGGTGCGGCAGGACTGCAACAAATATGCCGAGCAGTATAAGACTCATTTCTTTTGACATACGTTTATTCTAACACCCGCAACTCAGGCCTCAACAATAACAACGAACTCACCCCGCTGGTGATTAGGGTCCGAGGTGAGCGTTTCAGACAGTTCTTGTGGTGAACCGATAAGCGCCTCTTCGAATATTTTGGTTAATTCGCGATAGATGCCCACACGACGACCTTCGGGCAAAAACTTTTTAAGAGAGTCGAGCGTTTTGAGTATACGGTGCGGCGATTCATAAAATATAGCGGCTCTTTCAGACGCAGCAATTTCTTTAAATAAGGTTTCCCTACCTTTTTTAAGCGGTAAAAAACCATAGAAAACAAATGACGCAGCTCGAAGACCCGCAATAGAAAGCGCCGCAGTGAGCGCCGAGGCGCCGGGAATCGCTTCAATAACAACTTCCGGTACGCTGCTTCTAACGACTGACACCAACTCAAGCCCCGGGTCGGAGACTCCCGGCGTACCCGCGTCGCACACGAGCGCCACATGCTTGCCTTCGGTCAAAAGCGCAATAATCTTTGCAAACCCCTTTTCGCCGCTGTGCGTATGGAAAGAAGTAAGCGGGGTGTGGATATCAAAATGAGACAGTAATTTTTTTGATGTTCGCGTGTCTTCGCAAGCTATGACGTCTGCCTCCTTAAGCACGCGCAATGCCCGAAGCGTTATGTCTTCAAGGTTGCCTATAGGAGTTGCGACGACGGAAAGCTTTGCCTTCATGGCCATACCCTAGCACACTTTACAACTCAGGGAAAATAGGGCACTGTATCTCGAGCCTTAGATCTTCAAAACATATGGAGTCGTCATGAAAGAGTCTCCCCTCGAACAATGCGGGAAAAATATTTGTTCCTTTGTAGGACCGCATGTTCCCTTTTCGGTAGCGCTTGTACCCTGCAGTGAATACACGCCAAACTGGTCCCTTGACCAATTGACCATGCACAACAGCGACTATAATCGCGGCTTAGGAGGTATGCTCGCTGCGTTTGGGGTAAAAAATGCGTTCGCTCCGACAACCGCAATGTTCAATGCTCGGGTTATTGAGACGGGTGACTTCACTGCATACACCGA
>JAYVXZ010000026.1:0-8468 GCA_043784715.1 Candidatus Adlerbacteria bacterium | reverse complement strand
AGTGAGTACGCGCTCCAACTTGACCGCAAGCACCCATTCTTTAAACTTTCGGGTAAGAGTTTTTTTGTTATTAAGAAGAGTATTTTTGACTACTTGTTGAGTCAGAGTCGAGCCGCCTTGGGTGAGGCCGCCGGGGATAATGTCGGCGAGTATCGCACGCAAAATAGCCGTTATTTCAATACCTTTGTGGTTATAAAAGTTTGGGTCTTCAATGGCTAAGGTTGCATTTTGGATAGTCGGCGAGATTTGCGCTAATGGCACGACGGTTCGTTGCTCGTTGGTATTCAGATTATACAAAAGGACGTTGCCGGTGCGGTCGTAGAGTCGCACCGACTGTTCAACTTTACGGTTTTGAATGGACGCTAAGTCAGGCACTTGGAGTGTCGCCGCCCACAAAAAGAGTAGTCCGGCGATAGCAAAACAGGCGCCAAGCCCCCAAATAATAAAAGCTTGCCAATGGTGTTTGATAAAAAAGGCTACCCGCTGGATACCTTCAGGGGCAGGACGAGCGTATCTCATGGAGGCATTCTACCACGCGAGCGCATGTGTTACAGTGGGCGGTATAGACTTTTTATGCGTAACAATTTAGACACAGAAGGCGTCTCTACGGACGAGAAAAAGATAGACGAACTCCTAACTCGGGCGGTGGAGAATGTTATCCCGAAAGAGTTGGCGAAAAAGAAGCTCTTGTCGGGCGAAAAGTTACGTATTTATTTTGGCGTAGACCCGACCGGCCCGAAGCTTCATTTGGGACACGCTGTACCGCTTCGAAAGATGCGAGAGTTTAGCGAGCTTGGGCACCACGTGATCTTTTTGGTCGGGAGTTTTACTGCGATGATAGGCGACCCAACGGGAAAAGATGCTGCGCGTGAACCGCTCACCAGCGACGTGGTGCAGGAAAACTTCAAAGACTATAAACGTCAGGCTGAAAAGATTTTGGACTTTTCCAAGGTTGAGATCCGCTATAACGACGAATGGCTTGCGCCGCTCAAGTTTGGAGAAATAGTAAAACTGGCGAGTAATTTTACGGTTCAACAAATGATGCAGCGAGACATGTTTCAGAAGCGGCTTGAGGAAGGGAAGCCTATTTCTCTTCACGAATTCCTGTACCCACTTATGGTGGGGTATGATTCGATTGTGCTCGATGTCGACTGCGAACTCGGTGGCTCTGACCAAGAATTTAATATGCTCGCAGGGCGTCACTTGCAGTCGTCTATGGGAAAGCGCGACAAATTTGTTTTGACTACGAAGCTTATAGAAGGCAACGACGGCCGCAAGATGAGTAAGACTTACAACAATTGTATTTATCTTGAAGACGAACCGCACGACATGTTCGGCAAAGTTATGGCGACAAAAGACGAACTGGTGAGTACCTATTTTGAAGTTTGCACCGGTGTTTCCAAACCCGAGATACAAGAAATTTTGAAAGGTCATCCAAAAGAAGCGAAGATGCGCCTAGGTCGCGAGATAGTCACACTGTATTATGGCGAAGAAATTGCAAAGAAAGCAGGAGAAAATTTTGATTCTACTTTTAGCGAAGGTGGTGTGCCGGAAGATGTTGAAGAAGTGCGGGTGGCTTTAGGCACAACCGTGCAGGATGCTTTGGCGACACTTGGCGAATCTAATAGCGAGCTGCGACGTCTTATTATGAACGGCGCGGTCAAAGAAGTGGGAGGGGAGAGTCAAGTATTTACTAACCCTAAAGAGCCGGTGGCTCGTAGCCTTGTGCTACGTATAGGCAAACATCGATTTTTAAAAATAGTAATGGAATAAAAAATCCCACCGAACTTGGTGGGATTTTTTATTTATATTACGTCTGCGTCGCTGTCGGTGCCCTCAACTGCAGGATCTTCGTCCTCAGTTTCTTCCTCGTCGGCTGTAGCGTCAGGATCTACTTCACCTTCATCCAGTAAGAACTCTTCAGGTAAAAATTGCGCTTCGATCATATTTACTGTTCAGTTAACTTTATAATGTAAGTAACATAGTCAAACATCAGTGTTGTATCAAACCTGTAAAACTTTGCAACTCCTCCCGGCGATTTATGTGGATAATTCATTTTAAAGTAAGTCGCGCAGATGCTAAACACGTCAGCCCAACGGCAATTGCGTCTATCTCGTCGTCTAACCTTTTTCGAGCCGGGAGAGCCAAAAGACGGCCTACCATCATGGCTACAGCCGCCTTGTCGCTTTGGCCATAGCCGGTGATAGCGACTTTTACTTGCAGCGGTGTGTATTGATACAAGGTGAGCCCGCGAGACATCGTAAGATAGATGAGCATCCCGCGGACTTCGGCAATTTTCATCGCGGTTTTTGCGTTGTTGACAAAATATACCTCTTCAAGCGCAACGGCACTAGGTGCATATGTTTCGATGAGCGTTTCCGCTGCTTTGCCTAAAATAGCGAGTCGTTCTGGGAAGGGAAGTGAGGCGCTGGTTTGGATACACTCGGAGTGGAGTAACGTTTCTTTACTACCAGTTCGCTCGACAACTGCAGCGCCTAAGCGCTCAAAGCCCGGGTCGAAAGCAAGTACGCGCATGATTATTCTTCGCCCTGGGCGACGTTGGTATACACCTCGCTCACGTCGTCCTGCTCTTCGAGCTCATCTACGATTGTGGCGAGCTTTTCCATATCATTGTCGGAGAGCTCTACAGTGTTGGTAGGCTCAAGTTTGCCGTCCGTTTTTTGGAATGCCCACATGGCGGCGCCTTGGTTGGCGAGTGAGCCGCCGTTTTTGCTTAAAATGTGTTTGACCTCTTGTACGGTGCGGTTCTTGTTGTCGGTGTAGCCTTCGATAATGATTGCGACGCCGCCGGGGCCATAGGCCTCATATACGACCGTTTCGAGCTCCTCAGACGAAGCAGCAGCCTTGTCTACCGCGCGATCGATGTTGTCCGCCGGCATGTTCTCCGCCCGCGCCTTTTCAATTGCGACTCGAAGTCCGGGAGAGTTGCGGTCGCCCTTGGACTTTTTCGCCTCTACAGTAATAAAACGAACCAACTTCGAAAATACCTTACTCTTGCGAGCATCTGTCGAAGCCTTCTTGTGTTTAATTTTGCTCCACTTGCTATGTCCTGACATATTCTAAGACTATACTCGTCTCCTTAAAAAATAAAAGAGCCTTAAAAAGGCTCAGTGATTAGTAAGAGTTTTAGGATTCAAATTCTCTCAAATACCCATACTTGACCAAGTAAGTTGGGATGTACCTCAACGAGTACCCAGGACGGGTTATTTTTGAGAATTTCATCCTTCTTATTTTGTGTATGTACAACTGCGTAGGTTTGAGAATTAAATCGCGTAGTGTGAAATAGCAGTACCTCTGAACCAACTTGGACGGCTGATTCCACCACATCCCAAAAACTGATGAGTTCCACGTAGGAATGTATTTCCTTGATGTCTACAATTTTTCGACTGTACACATCCTCAGGTTCGCGCCACGTCTCTTTGGATATTTTGACAATGTCGGGAGCAAATACTCGTTTGTGACGTACTATAGAGTAGATCAAACTAGGTTCCATACAGGTTCTCCTGGGTTATTTTTTTGTTCCAAGCTCCAAAGCAAGAGGGCTGATCCACGCGCAGAGTAGCGTTTCATCTTGTGTTAGTCAACATATGTGTGAATTATAAATTGAGTCGCTCTTGCAAGTCATCCGGGGCTGTACGGCCGACGTGTTTGTAGGCCGCGGCGGTGGCGACGCGGCCGCGGGGGGTGCGCTCGATGAGGCCGAGCTGGAGGAGGAAGGGTTCGTGGACTTCCGACAGGGTCGCGGGTTCTTCGGAGAGTGCTGCAGCAAGTGCGGAGACGCCGGCAGGGCCGCCGCCGAAGCGGTCAATGAGTGCTATGAGGAGTTTGCGGTCTAAGGGGGTGAGACCAAGCACGTCGACTTCGAGCAATCTCAGAGCCTCAGAGACGGACTCTTTTGAAAGGGACGTGCGTTTAAGCTGTGCGTAGTCGCGGGCGCGCTTGAGGAGATAGTTGGCGGTGCGCGGCGTGGCTCGGCTGCGCTTGGCAATTTCGCGTACGCCGGTTTCCTCGACTTCGACACCCAGAATAGCAGCAGAGCGGCGAACGATGTTGGTGATTTCGTCTTCAGAGTAAAACTCGAGGCGAAAGACGCCGCCAGAAAATCTTGAGCGGAGCGGAGCGGAGAGATCGGCTATACGTGTGGTCGCGGCTATCATCGTGAATGGCGGCAGAGGCAGCTCAATGGTGCGCGCGCTCGGGCCTTTGCCGATGATGATGTTTAAAATCCCCGACTCCATAGCGGGGTAGAGCACTTCCTCGATGGTGCGCGAGAGACGGTGAATTTCGTCTATAAAGAGGATGTCGCCGGGTTGGAGGTTGGTGAGGAGCGCCGCGAGGTCGCCAACGCGCTCGATTGCCGGCCCTGAAGTCGAGCGCATGTTGCCGCCAAGCTCACGCGCGATGAGGTGTGCGAGTGTGGTCTTGCCTAATCCCGGAGGACCATAAAAAAGGATGTGTTCCGGGGGGTGCTGGCGTTCTTTCGCAGCTGTGATAAGAATATGTAAGTTATTTTTGATGCTTTCCTGGCCCACGTAGTCGTCCCACGAGGAGGGGCGCAGGGTTTGGTCGAGGAACGTGTCGGATCGAGCTTCGATGGGTGCCACCACTATATCCTCCGGCGAGGGGTCTTCGGTATTGTTGCGCTTGGGAGGGATGCTTGACATAAAATAAATAGTATGCTAACTTAGTAGCAGTCACCCCTTCTTCTTACTCAAACGGGGATCTTCTTTTTTCTTCTGAATCTGTTGAGGGTTCGAAGAGTTCGAACGTGCATATCTCTAAGCAATAAGGCCTTCGCGGGTTTTGGAGCCTACACAAGGACATTCCGGTTCGCCATACTTGTATGACGTTGCGGGGGTTATCCTCAGCGCTGGTATCCTGTATTTGAAATTATTCAAATATATTATTGCTTAGAGATATGCCTGCTCGAAAGTTTTTCTCCTCTATTACTGTACTCCTGATGTAACCTTTCGCAACGTTGACCGCTGCGTTTTTTACGTTCCGAGTGCTAGCGAACCTCCAAATCGACAACGCGTGATAATTCGTCAAGTGATGTGACGCCACGCAAAATTTTTATCACCCCATCTTCTTGCATTGTGGGCACTGCTTGCGGCCGCGCGGCGGTTGCTATCTCTCTTTCGCTCGGCTTGGAGCGCAGAATTTCTTCAATTGCAGAGTCCATGAACACTGCTTCGAATATTCCGATGCGTCCTTTATAGCCGCGGCCATGACACGTGGGGCAGCCTTCTGTACTCGCGTCCCAAATCTTTGTTTGATTCGGCGGCACGAGTGTGCGGTCGAGCACACCGGAGATTATGCGCGTGAGCATTTCGCGCTCTTTGTCGGTGGACTCCCGTTCTTTTTTACAGACGTCGCAGAGTTTTCGAACCAGACGCTGCGCCATTGCAACGTTAATGGCCGAGCTCATAATCTTTTCGCTCACTCCAAGGTCCATGAGGCGGGGGAAGGTACCGGCTGCGTCGTTGGTGTGGAGCGTTGAAAAAACGAGGTGGCCGGTAAGCGCCGCGTTGATTGCGGTTTCGGCTACTTCGCCGTCGCGGATCTCGCCGACCATGATAACGTCCGGGTCAGCTCGAAGGGCTGAACGTAAACCTTGTGCAAAGGTGTAATTTTTTTCAACCTGCGTCTGCACAATAGGGAGGTGGTACTCGATAGGGTCTTCGATCGTAATTATTTTCGTTCCCGCGTTATTCACTTTGCGCATAAACGCGTACAGGGTGGTCGTCTTGCCCGAGCCGGTTGGGCCGGTAGTGAGTATCATGCCGTTTGGCCGTGCTATTTCGTGCTCGATGCGGGCGCGCAGCTTTGGCTCGAGACCTAACTCTTCCAGTGGCACGGCAATAGCTTTTGGGTTGAGGATACGAAGTACTACTGTCTCGCCGTAATTGCCGGGGAGTACGCTCGTGCGAAGCTCCACTTCGTCGCCCCGTACTTTGATGCTAAAACGGCCGTCTTGCGCCTCGCCGGTAATGTTGAGTTTCATGCCCGAAAGGAGCTTCATGCGCGACAACACAAGGCGGTAGGTCTCGTGGTCGAGGGTAAGAACATCCATCAAAACGCCGTCGAGGCGATAGCGAAGCTGCACGTTAAATTCCTCCGGTTCGAAGTGGACGTCGGACGCGCCAAGTCCCATACCTCCAGCGAGAATAACTTCGATGATGCGCGTGACGCGGTAGGCGCGCTTGGCATCGGAAGACTCCTGTATAAGCGTCGCTATGTCAGCGAGCGTTTTGACCTTGGTGAGAAGCGCCTCAATTTCCTCGGCAGAAATTTCGAACACACCGGCTTTGCTTTCGGTAGCAAACGAGAGGTCGGCGTAGCGTGCATACCCTCGCTTGAGGCTTTCTTGCGAAGCCATGTACACAGTAACGATGTAGCCGCGCTCGGTAAGCTGCACTACTAACTCTTTAATTTTTGGATGTTCCGGCGCGCGCACTGCAATACTCAGCTTCTTGCCGACCATGCCGAAAATAATAGCTTCGCACGCTTTTGCTTGGGGTTCGGGTAAAAGGCGCAGTGCGTCGGTGTTAATGGCCACGAGCGAGAGGTCGACGTACTCGACGCCGTATTTGTGCGACAAAATTTGCGCGAGCTCTTCCTCCTCGCGCCTTTTGAGGAACTCTATCCGCCGTTGTTGCTCTGCGTCGCCGAAGACTACCATTTGTCCTATTGTAACCCATCTCGCGCTGAACTTTGATAGACTACATAGTAATGGAAAAAGTCTTGCTGTCGGACCTGGGCCAGGTAGCAAAAGAGGCGTTGATCCGTGTGCCACCGCAGGGTGAGTGCGCCGCGCTTATCGCCCTGCAAGGCGACTTAGGTGCAGGAAAGACGACGTTCGTGCAAACAGTTGGTAAAGAGTTAGGAATAGAAGAGACAATGCAAAGCCCGACGTATGTGCTCATGAAGTCGTACCCGATACACTTTAGCCGTTTTACGAAGTTGGTACATATCGACGCATACCGCTTAACCAAACCCGAAGAATTTAAAACCCTTCTGCCCGAGCAATTTCTGAGCGACCCGCACGCGCTCGTTTTGTTGGAGTGGCCCGAGAGGGTCGAAGGTGAGTTGCCGACCCCAGACCTGGTAATTACCTTTTCGTCCGAGGGAGCGTCGACCGACGAGCGTTTTATTGAAATTTCAAACATATGAAAACGAAACAAACAAAAAGGCTCGTCGTGCTCGACACTCACGCGATTTTACACCGTGCGTACCACGCTTTGCCGGAGTTCTCTTCGAGTAAAGGCGAGCCGACGGGCGCTTTGTACGGATTGATTTCAATGCTCGTGAAGCTCATTGTTGAATTACAGCCCGACTATATTGTTGCTGCCTTCGACTTGCCGGGTGGGACGTTTCGCCACGATGCTTTCGCTGAATATAAAGCGAATCGCATGAAAGCGGATGATGCGCTTGTGTCACAGATAATCCAGTCGCGCGAAGTGCTCAATGCACTCGGTGTCGTGCGCTACGAGTGTAAGGGTTTCGAAGCCGACGACGTAATAGGTACTATCGTCGAGGAGACGAAAGACATGAAGGACGTCGACGTGGTCATAGCCTCCGGCGATATGGACACGCTCCAACTAGTCGACGATTCGCGCGTCCAGGCGTATACCCTTCGCAAAGGGCTGACCGACACTATTTTGTATGACGCAGAAAAAGTAAAAACCCGCTACGGCTTTGGGCCGGAACATATAGCCGACTACAAGGGGCTGCGCGGCGATCCGTCGGATAATATCCCGGGTGTGAAGGGAATAGGAGAGAAGACTGCAACAACTTTGATAATGGAGTTCGGCTCGCTTGAAGAGGTGTATAAAACTTTAAAGAAGAACCCGGAGAAGCTTGTTGCCGCGGGCATCAAGCCGGGCATGATGCAAAAACTGACTGAGCAGGAGGAGCAAGCGGAGTTCTCTAAAGAGCTGGCCATTATTCGGCGTGACGCTCCTATACAGTTCGTGCTCCCGCCGCCATGGAAGGAACATGTTGAATTAAAGAAGGTGCTCGATATGCTCCAGCATTTCGAGTTTCGCTCGCTTATCCCGCGCGTGCGGTCGGCGATGGGCGAGGAAATTACCAGCACGGTTGCGCCGAAAAAAAGCGCCTCTTCTATTTCACTCAGCGACGCCGAAAGAGCGGTGGCAGACAACTACCTGCTTGATTCTGAAAAGGAGCCATCCACCGACGGTTCTCTGTTTGCCGAAGTGGAGCAGGTCGACCAGGAGGAACTTAAAAAAATTGCGCTTGCGGTGTGGGTTATTGACTCAAATGTGACACAGTCGACCTTGGATGACATATACAGAATCGGAAGGGCCGATACATTTGAGGACGCATGCTGCTCGCCGCCCGACAGCGTTCCCGCAAGTTGGTTGCGACGCTCCTTGAGGCGCGGAAACAGTTCCATCGCCCTTTCCAGATCGCCCGGCACATCG
>JAYVXZ010000025.1:0-2563 GCA_043784715.1 Candidatus Adlerbacteria bacterium | reverse complement strand
CGGTCCGGGCATGCCCGGACCGAGGTTTTTTATTTACAGTAGATTCGTTTTAGAACCCTCTCCTACTTTTTACTGCCCCGAATTGCGTACCAATTGGAGCGCGTAGTCTGCCCACCATTGCCCGGCGTTCGGGCCGCCATTACACGCACCATCACTTTCGCCCGGAGTTTTGAGCCAAAGGTATGCATCGACGTTAGAGTGACCGGTCGAAGTAGTCGGCTTGGCACCAATAGCGCGACCTTGTGGGTTACACCATTGTCCGTTAGAGCCCGTACCGTTGCGTGAGGTGTCTATGACGTAGTGCGCACCGCCAAGCGACTGGCTAATCTGGTCGCCATACCCGGTGTCAGCAGCGGTGGTGTCGAAGTTCGAAACGTTGACTGCAAAACCGTTTGCCGAACTGACTCCTGCACCCCGCAAACTGTTTGCCATCGTGCTTGGGTTCACCCAACCAGAGTGGCCGGCATCAAGGTAGACCGCAGTATTACCGTTTCGCTTGAGGATAGATATTGCATCAGACAACAAAGAGAGTCTTGTTTGTCGATCGTTTGAAGAAAGACAGTTAAGGTCGGCCAGAGAGTCCGGCTCGAGTACCACAACCGCTTTATTGTTGCCGATAGCGCCTGCCATTGAACCTATCCAAGAGCGGTACGCATCAGGAGATGAGGCGCCTCCTGAGGAGTACCCGCCCGAGCAGTCACGCCCAGGAATATTGTAGGCCACAATGACCGGTGCCGTACCTTGCGAAGCTGCTGCTTTAACGAGTTGCTGCACGTCATTGTAGATATTGCCATTCCAGTTACCGAACCAGGTAGCTGTAGGTGCGTTCGCTAAGAGTCGCATAGCTTGCGCGTCATTTGGGCGACTTCCGGACCATTGGTCGGCTTGGTTTTTGGCGCTTGAGTTTTGGTTTACATAGAGCGACACACCACCAAGTACGTTAGCGGTCGAACCAGAAAAGGAGACGGTTGGTGCCGGAAGTACGGACGCACCCACCGGCGCCGGTAAGACTTGCGCTGTAGGAGCCGGAGCAGGCGCAGGCGTTGTCGCGCCACCCGTACTATTAACTGAAACCTGCTCAGAGCTTTTGCCTATTGTATTTCCGCTTTTGTCTTTCGCAACAAAATTTAGTATATACGGCCCACTCCCGCGCCAATTCCAGCTAGCAACGTTCACTGACGCCTCTTTGTGAGGCGAATCCGTGGTGCTGTTTTGCATAAGGACCAGAGCGCCATTGTCTACTTGCCAATAGAGGTCGTATTGGTCAAGTGGCATATTCTTAACCTCTGCCTTGAACGGTTGCGTCCCCGCCAGGTTAGCTCCAGCGGAAGGCCACCAGACATTCACGCTCGCAGAAGCCGTCGACGTTTGTGCCGGCACCGGGCCCTGGAGCACAGTTTGTATTGAGACCGTCGCCGCCTGAGGCGCCTGTACTGCGACCGTAGGTGCAGGAATGTTCGAACCCATAACCAAGTTCACGTCACTCGTCGCACCCGTGTCTACATATACAGTAATAGATCTTTGCGAAATAATAGCGCCTCCCTTCTTTGCTACGAACGTTATTTGATACTGATTGTTTGAGTGCCAATTCCAACCTGATACATTTACCGACACTTCCTTGTGCGGATAGTCGACATACGAGTTGTTCATCGGGTTGAGCGAACCACCATCTACTTGCCAGAACATTTCATACTGCTCGACTGATGTATTTTCAACCATTGCCTTAAATGGCTGCAGCCCTTGCACGTGGGTGCCACTTGTTGGCCACCAAATATTTAATGTGTCAGCAGCCTGCGCGGTGTGAACCACTGGCGTAACAGGACCAGTTCCGTATGCTCCATATATGACTAATGCGACAAACGACATAAGCGTGCCCACACTATAGAACACTGAACGTTGCACCCGTTTGGATACATGCTTCAGCGAATAAACTTCTTTTCCAACGATCATTTTTAGTTTCTTTATTGTGATGAGTAAAGGTACCTAAAAATTGTACGGGTACCTTGCAGTTGACCGCAACGAGAAACATGTCCTCAAATGAATTTTGCCTGAAAAACGGTTAACCTTAGCTACATAACACCTTCATGAAACAGGGTGAATTGTTCAGTTATAAATATGAAGCATTCACAAAAGAGCCCTTTTGGGCTCTTTTGTCATAGCACATATTATGTTGTGTGGTTACTTTTTTACTGCATACCTATAGGACTTGTCGCAGATGGACCTATCCAATTTGCACCATCCCAGTAGTACCATCCACTGCCGCCTGCGTCCTCGCCCCAAATTAAATGGGTAGAATTAACGTAGGTCAGCCGTGAAGTGCCGCCTCCTCCAGGAACAGCTGCGTTATTTATCATTACATCGCCGTTGGAAGTCAGAGTCCAGACCGCCCCGTTTGAGTCAGTTATAGATCCTCCACTTGTAGTCGTAAGTACTATCTGGGTAGAGGCTGCCGAAACGCTCACCATCGCCGTCTTGGACACACTACCACCTGCACCAGTGCAGCTTAGAGTGTAGGTAGTGTTAGCCGTTGGAGAAACAGATACCGAACCTGAGACTGCATTAG
>JAYVXZ010000024.1:0-2579 GCA_043784715.1 Candidatus Adlerbacteria bacterium | reverse complement strand
GGACAGCTATTGCAAAACTACTCCTACTCGCGGGGGTGCGCGACATCATTATGCTCGACAGCAAAGGAATCATTACAAAAAAACGCTCAGATACTTCGCTCCACAAAAGCGAGTTGGCCATACTCACAAACCCTATGGGAGTCGAAGGGGGATTGGTCGAAGCGCTTAAAAACGCCGATGCGGTCGTTGGTGTTTCGGGCCCTGGGCTCATGACTGCCGAGCATGTACGGCTTATGGCGGAGCGCCCAATAGTGTTTGCGCTTGCAAACCCTGTTCCTGAAATTATGCCAGACGAAGCAAAAAAAGGTGGGGCCGCAGTTGTGGCGACAGGGCGCTCAGACTTTCCGAATCAAATAAATAATTCACTCGCATTCCCGGGGGTGTTTCGGGGCGCACTCGACCATAAAGTCACCAAAATTACTGACGATATGAAGTTAAAGGCAGCAAAGGCGCTCGCAGCGCTCGTCAAAGTACCTAAGGCAGATAAAATCATCCCCGGGCCATTCGACCGTGGAGTCATGGAGGCAGTTGCTAAGGCTATAAAATAAAAAACTGCGGGGTAGGGACCGCAGTTTAAAAAGGGGATTTCGTGTCGAGGGTGCTAAAGGTGATGATTGTCCCATCACTCAGTCGCACCTGATCCGGGACCAACACACGCTTGTAGCCCAAGCCCGAGTTCGAAAGCAATTCGAGCGGTGCCACATCATGTAGACGCATCGGGCAGTTGAGGATATTGGAGATGGACACCGGACCATGTATGAACTGAAGTGGCGGAGGTGATCCAGGACTCCCGGTGACGCTCCAGTGAGAAGCAGATGTCTCTGAGGAAGCACAATCCACGGGCATTCCTTGAGGTTTTTTAGTCATAACCCACTCCCAACAGACTCTTTAGGCACCATGCCCCCTGTCTTCTTATAGAGCTGTCTAAAAAAATAGTACCACACCTGTTAGGTTTGTCTACAAGTGCTAGTTATTCCCATTTCGGACGCGGCATATCTTTGCCTTGCAGTCGGTAAACGATATCGAACCCGACAGTTGGCAGTGCGACGAGGATCAGCTTTTCTCCCTGCTCAGGCGATGGCTGAGTAATTGTTACCTCAATCCCGAGTTGCTTGAAGATCTTCGCGGCTCTCGTGGCTGCACTAAGGGGATTTTCGACGGGGTAGGAAATAGCGGATCTTTCCGCCGTGCCCCACGCAATGACAGTAAAGCCGTCTCGCATGAGTGTCTGGTGGACGCCAGCGAAGAATGTACCGTAGGAGCCTACACCTGCAGTAACTTCGAGCACCTCTAGCACTGCCCGATGCGCCTCTTTGCTCGAGGCAAGAAAGACTCGATGTCCGCGATCGGGTATTTGGATCAAAGGATAAGGATTTGCGAAATGCAAAATCCCCAGACCGAGGGCAATGATAGTCGCAACGCTTGCCCACACCTGTACCAAAGTATTCACGTGAACCTCCCAAAAAACAGATTGAAGCCTCTGTATGAATACACTGTACGCGCCCTTACGTCAAATTTAGTATTCCAATCTATACACACGCGTCGAAAATTTAAGGATTTTCGACGTGATTTATACCCCATGTTATTTATGCACCTTAGGTGCATTACTAAGCGATAAATCAGCGGAGAGAGCGAGGAAGATTCGGTCACAAATACTTTTTTCGCCGACGCTCAAAAAGTTTCGCGACCCCGGCTCGGCGTTTCGCCAGAGGGCGCAACATTGCCTGTGCCTTTCGAATCTCGCTCTCTCACGCAACGACAAATCGCTCGAACAGCCGCAGGGCTGTTCTTCGCGAGTCGGTTGCGGAGAGAGCGAAGAAGATCCGGTCAGGCGTTCCAATTTTGCCGTCGCAAAATTTGCCGCACGACCCTGGCTCGCGGCCGAGTCTGCTGACTCGGCAACGCTCCGCCTTTCGAATCTCGCCAGCACAGTGCGCAGGCACTGTGCTTTCTCTGCGCATAAGAAAATAACGCCTGTAGGGCGTATTTTCAAAATGCGGAGAGTAGTAGACGACGTTAGAACCTACCGGGAGAGCGACGGGGGAGTTTGGGTACCAAGTTGTTGAACCATTACGAGGTATTTACAAATATACTTATGTATTGTACGTTGTTGTTAGCTGATGCTTCCGGAAAGGACTTCAAATGGCACGTACCCTGGTCTATGTTCCAATGCAACACATGGCTCACGAGTTGGGACATGTAGGGACCAAAATCGTTGGCGAAATCACCGCCGAAGACAGAGTGACATCACCAGAAGAATACTGGGTGCACGTACTAAAAACGGTAATTGGCATATTAAAAGAGAAGCAGCCTGAGCAATTTCAGGTTTTCTGTGAGGATTGGTCAACGTCTGGGCAAATAAAAATTGCTCAAGCAAACGTGGATCAACGAATCGCTAACTTTTACGGCGTATTGACCTTCACTGCGGCAATGCTAAAAATGGGAGCAAAGCCTGAGATAACCGAGGAAGCGTACCTGTTGAAACTTGCTGGCTTGGCGCAGCAAAAACAACTGCGGATGGTAAAGAAAAAGATTGATAAAATACCCGCCATGCACGACGAAATTGTTGTGAATCGGGA
>JAYVXZ010000023.1:0-2589 GCA_043784715.1 Candidatus Adlerbacteria bacterium | reverse complement strand
CCAAAAAGAGCGAGTTCGTTGCTTATTCACATCTCTGCGCTAGGATATGCACAGGCAGTGCCTTCAGGAAAAACTCAGCAAATGATTATAGGGCGCCTTCTTTTGGAGTTATCCCCGTTGTCCACACCCCTAATAGTAATAATAGTTTTTATATATAGAATATGCATTTTGAAACCAGTATAGACCAGTTCGCAACTGCGGTAGCAACTGCAGCACGCTTCTCTGAACGAAGACCAAACCTCCCTGTGTTGGCGAGTATTCTTATTGTCGCAGAAAGCGGCAGGCTGCTCTTACGCGCGACTAACCTCGAATGTGGTGTGGAGATCACAACGCCCGCTAAAGTCACGGAGGATGGCATTGTAGCCGTTCCTGCGGGGGTTCTTGCCGGCTTTGTAAGTAACGCGCGCGGCAAATCTATTTCAGGCTCGCTTGTTGGTGAAATATTTAAAGTTGAGACTGAACGCGCTTCGGCATCTATTAAAACAATTCCACATGAAGACTTCCCAATTTTGCCACGTGTCTCGGCAGAGCGATCATTTACTGAAAAGACGAGTGATTTCGCGAAAGCGATACGATCGGTCGTATACTGCGCCTCTACGTCGGCAGTAAAGCCGGAGCTCCAAAGTATTTTGTTGTATGGGGATGCTGGAAAACTCTCGGCAGTTGCGACCGATTCGTTTCGCTTGGCGGAAAAAACTATTTCGCTTCGAGGTGGCGGCAGCGTGCCCCAACTACTCTTGCCCGCACGAAATGCTTCGGAGTTGATGCGAATTCTCGATGCTGCATCGGGTGATATTGAGATGTACTACAACGACAACCAGCTTTCGACCCAAATTGAGAATACCTATTACACGAGTCGTCTTATAGATGGCGCCTTCCCAAACTATCGCCAAATCGTACCAAAAGCTTTTACCGCCGAAGCGGTCGTGTTGCGCGAAGATATGTCATCCGCACTAAAGTCCTTATCTATTTTTGCCGATAAATTCTCGCAAATAACGCTTGCTTTAGTGCCGGAGCAAAAAGCAATACTCCTTACGTCACGGAACCCAGATGTGGGCGAACAAACAACCACAATCAGAGCGACTATTACTGGTGAAGCTTTCACAATGTCATTCAATAGCCGCTATTTAGCCGACAGCCTACAGGCAATTTCGGGCGAGAGTGTGCGGATCCACGCCAACGGCGCCGGCAAACCAATCCTCATCAAAGACGCCGCCGACGAATCCTACTTCTATCTCGCAATGCCGATGAACCGGTAAAATCGAAGGCATTGCCTCTGATTTGGAAGAAAATTACGGATTTAGGACAGGGAGCTGGACGGGGATAGTTGAGCTTGCTGTGGGAGAGGTTGGAGAAGTAGGGGTGTAGGTAGATGAGGCAGTCGAAGTTGCATTCTGGGGGATTGGTGGCAGGTTGGTGGCACCGTGTTTTGATGCCCAAAGCTGCACCGGAGGGTCCCAATATTTGAACTGTCCGTCGCTCGCGGGGTTTGTTGGAGCGGGACCTCGTGGGTCGCCTTTATTTACCCAGTACAGGATGTCATGGAGCTGTCCGTCGGAGCCGGGATTTTGCCACACGCCGCGCAAGACTGGTTTAAGTCCCGTATTGTCGGTTTCGGTACGTGTAAAAGTTGCAGTGTCGGTTGTGGACAGAGCGTACTGCATAAATTCATGCCACATAGGCCCTACAATGAAGCCTGAGACCTTTTTAACCATCGGAGTGTTGTCATTGTTGCCTGCCCAAATTCCGACGACTATATGAGGCGTATAACCGATGGTCCAGGCGTCTTTGTAATTATTTGTCGTACCGGTTTTAACCGCGACATCGCGGCCAGGGAAGGAAAGTAGATCGTTCTCGCCCAAAGGAGCGCGAGCCACGGAGTCTGAAAGGATGTCGTTGATATTCTGGGCAACTTCAGGGGAAAGTACTGGGTTGCCGCCGGGCTGGGTATTGTCTTCGATAATGTTGCCGTTCGGGTCTTTGATTTGCAACACTGAGGCAGGGTTATAGTGCACACCGTCTTGGGCAAAGGCACCATAGGCGCTCGCCATGTCGAGTAAACTCACTTCACCGCCGCCGAGCACTAGCGTCAAGCCGTACTTGTTAGAGTTGCCAAGTGTTGAAATACCCATCGACTTCGCGAGGTGTAGGGTGTCGTTTATACCTGCAAGATAAAGGGTTTTGACTGAAGGGACGTTAATAGATTGTGCCAGCGCATCGCGCATGGTCATAGGACCTCTAAAGTTATTGTCGTAGTTAACCGGCGAGTAGCAGCCATTTTTGCTCGTAAAGTCGGTGGGTTCGCAGTTAGTCGAGAACTGGGTTGGCACGTCGTACAGGATTGTGTCGGGAGTATAGCCGTCCTTAAAAGCCTGCGCATAGGCAAACGGTTTAAACGCCGAACCAGGCTGGCGATTCGCGAGGGTAACGTTAAAGTTGCCGTCGATAGTCTTGTCGAAGTAATTTCGAGAGCCAACCATAGTGAGAATTTGCCCGTTGGTCGGATCTAGCGCAATTAAACCTGTGTTGGAGGCGTGGAAGTTCTTCTCGTTGCTTGCAGCGTGTGCTTGCACTACCGCTTCGGCTTTT
>JAYVXZ010000022.1:0-2617 GCA_043784715.1 Candidatus Adlerbacteria bacterium | reverse complement strand
ATTTTTTACAAAGCAAGGCTATCGACTCTACTTGCCTATTGAAAAGAAAGAGGGAACATACGAGCTCGCGCGTGTTAGAAATCTGACACTCATGACCGCTTGTATAGCGCCGCGCGCCTGGCTCCTTAGTGAAGGTAGTGCGCCGTTTGATATTTTAGCTGCACCTGGGGGTCGGGAAGTTATGCACAAACGTTTTGGGGCCGCTTTGTCGTATGCGATAGGCAACAATATTGCAATTAAAATGCAGCGAATAGGCCGACTGTTTAGGAAAAAATAATATGAAAGTAGTACGCAAAGCGCTCACGTTTCGCGCGTCATCAATCGGCGACTCGCTCATGGCGAAGTATTTTTTGGACAATATTCATGCGCAATTTCCTGAAGCGAAATTAGGAATCGTCATAGCCAGCCGAGGCAACATGATTCGCGACCTATATGCCGGTTCGCCCTATATTGAAGTCATAGAAACGAATCGTCGCGACGTGCGAGGACTGTGGAATTTGTGGAAGCGGTTTCGCGGCAGTGAAGTGGTCACGACCCAGTACGCCGGCAAACACGGTGGGCAATTTGGGCTTGCGAGTAAAATCGCTGCGCGTTTTCTTGCAAAACGAGGGGGACTCATTGGATTTACCGATGTGTCTCGTTGGAATAAATTTTTATATAATCGGCTCCTTCCTGTCCGCTCAGACACGCCGGTTGTAGAGCATGAGCGCGAGGCATTGCGAGCCGCAGGGATAGCGGTAGCACTCCCGTATCCAAGACTCCACATTCAGGCGAAGCCCGAGATACTAGAAAAATATAAACTTGTCCCCGGGCAGTATGTCGTTACGCATTTTTTTGCCGGAAATGCCGGTCGAAGTATGAGTCCGGCAAATGCTCGCAAGCTTTTGGTAGAGCTTGGTCTTCAATTCCCTCATGTACGTTTTGTGTTAAGTGGAGGCAATGCAGACCGCAGGGTTGCAGACGAAATAGCTCAGGGACTTCCAGCTGCGTTGGTGGTTGCAGGCGATGCATCGCTTCAAGACATGATGCAACTCGTACACTCGAGCCTCGGTGTCGTCAGTGTCGACACGGGCATCGCGCACATAACCGCACAACTAGAAAAGCCGCTCGTGGTGTTGCGCACTTGCCTTGGACCAAACTGGTGGTTCCCCGAGCAGTACGGGCCAGAGTCGCGCGTAAAGCAGTTTTCTCGCGAAGACCTGTGTACACCGCATGTGAATAAAAACTATCCGGATTGTATTAACGCAGTGGATCTTTCAGAAGTTGCTGGTGCAGCAAAGCAACTGTTTACCGCGTAAACGTCGCGTATGCATTTTGGAAATAGGTAGCGCGATGTGCGTAATGAGGCCAATCAATGGGCTCATCGGTTACTACCACGTGCGGGATGTTGCCGAACCATGCGGCTAGGTTGGGGTATATTGCGTTGGTACCAATTATGACGCTGCACTCGGACAATAAGAAAAGGTTTGTCGGTTCGTCTCCCTGCGAGTGGAAGGTTGTGTACGCCCCAAACACCTCTGCATCAATTTTTTGGTCTGACACAAGGACGAGTGCTACCTCTTCGTTTGAAAGTTTTCTCTCGCGGAGATACTCTGCAACGACTTCCCGCGTGCGCTCGGGCGAGACGAGATACTCGCCTTCAGGAAACCCCGTGTAAGGAGTCTGTTTCAGGTACACTCCAATAAGCGTTTTGCGGGATTGCGCTTTGGTAATTTCGGCAATGCGCGCAAGTACGAAAGGCGCAGGGGCGAACGCCTTTAGCAGTTGGGTCCGATAAGGTTCGAGCCCTTCGCGCATGCGAAACAGCCAGCCAAAAAAGAATACCGCGTCGTTTGAGTCGAGGGTCATCGAAGATGTTTTTGGTGGTAGTGGTGTCGGTGCGCGCCACGCAGTTAGCGTAGTCTTGCGATGTGTGCGAAAAATGCGTCGCGCATAAAGAGCGTACATAACGCGCTGTATGACTGAAATAAAAGGAACACCTACGCCGACCTTTGCGACAAAAGAAAACAGGCGAGTCATCCGCGACTCGGTAGCAAGAAAAGTAAAATACTGATGATAGCGAAAAAAAGCAGGGTTCTTGACTTCGGCTCCTACCGACGCACCATAGGCAACCAAGTGCATATAGTTGAGGAGCTCGTGGGCGAACTCGCGGCAACCCGGTTTGATAATGTAAAAGCGTTTCATAGTTAATGCAAAATAGTCCAGTTTTTTTGTAGTATCGGCAAGTTCCAGGGCATGTTCGGACGCGCGTAGCGGTGGACAAATAATTTTTGTGCGGGGTTTGTGTATTCTAAACAGTCGATGAGGAACATGAACGAAGAATCGACAACGTGTATCTCTTGTGCTTTTTCTAACACTTCGCAGTAGTCAAAAATGTCCTTAGTAAGCGACAAGTCCGGTCGAAAGAGTGGGAGCTTGGGCAAGCGCTCAGCCGGAAGGGGAAAGCGCGCGTCGTCATGTACAAAAACGAAGGGCTCGTTGAGTTTTGCCTTTTCCCATAGTATTTTCTCACTTTCTGCGTTTCTTTCTACAAAAAAATTGTCCCACATTTTTTTAAGCGGCAAGCTAGCAGAGTGGTAAAATTGCTTTTCGTATTGGATGCCCGACTCTTCGTCAA
>JAYVXZ010000021.1:0-2648 GCA_043784715.1 Candidatus Adlerbacteria bacterium | reverse complement strand
AGTTAGCGCGCCAAGGGCACAGACCCAGTACAAAAGCTAAACCCCAGGTTTCGGCTCGAGTACACCTCGCTCACATAACTTGGCACGCTCACCATATAGTCCAGCTGACAAAGTTGAGCCTGAGAGACCCCTAGACGCGTCATGAGGCTCTGCTCCGCTGCCAATCGAGTTTGGCCCAGTGGCTCTGCCAATAAAGAGATGTTGAAATAATTTGTTTGGTTAATATATTCGACTATATACGGCTGGTTCTGGTTTGCGGTTTGGTCTCTTTGGTCTTGCTGCGTATGGTACCCCAAATAATAGTAACCGCGGTTAACCGGGTCGGCATAGGTGTCAGAGTCGCGTCCAAAGTCTCGAACCAACATAGTGCCCCCGCTCGCCGTGCGCATACGGATAGTCGGTACGTTTGCCTGAGGTGTTTGCTGGGGCGTTGGCACCTGCGGCACGTTGGTGGGAGTTGGGCTTGGCAAAGCGGGCGCCGGCGTTGGTTCACCAGAGAATGGGTTGGTAGTATTTCCCGTGTTAGCCACAGGAGTAGTTTGCTTTTGTGCTGTGAGCATCATCACAAGCAGCCACCCGCCTGCAGCAAGTAGGAGCACTCCGATGATAAATAAAAATATTTTTTGCATTCGATTTTGACGAAATAGTGCGATTTAGACGAATCGGGCCGGATTCTCCTTTAAAATCCGGCCCGCGTTCTTTGAAACGCGACCTTTTTCAAATAGTAATAATTACTGCCCATACTGCGCGGCGCACTTCGACGCGTTGTTGTTGCAACTAGGGCATGTCCAATCTTGAAAAGCTGACTGCCCTGCCGCTATTCGGTTTTGCATTAGCAGATTTGCTGACTGAATATTGCAACCAGCGTCGGTGCAAGAAGTTGCAGAGCTGCAGTTACCTGTGTGGAGCTTCGGATTATTCCAGTTTGTTTGTACGATCTGGAACGTCCCGCATGCAGTACTGCCCTGCGAAGTATTTCGAGAAGCAGGATTACCGCTACTTTCGGTGATAGCAATGCACGACATAACGGCAGCCTGCTTGTCTGTAAACCCTGCTGCTTGTAAGGCAGCCACACTACAAGCGGGGTTGCCATCCGCACAAAGTGAGCCAGTAAACTTACCCGAAGCAATTCCACCGTTTACGGCGCCATTCTCCTTCGACACGAACGTCCCACCGCCCTTTGGCTGAAATAGCCCGGTAAATATCTGGCCAATGTCAGAGTGTCGCGCGCGAGTGCCGTCACACCGCAGCGTGTCCCAGCGCCAACCGCCGGTTTTGAATGAATCACTCAAGAGCGCGTTGAGCATCGTTTGCACAATGAGATAGCCGGAGAGGGCGATGACAAAGCCAATGAAGACAGACGAAAATATCTTTTTCGCATCTTTCGCCTTGCTGGGGTTTGTTGCTGAGCTGAAGTACAAAATGCCGGCATAGGCAAAGAGTGCCGCGGAGATTGGTATTGCAATCATGAGCATGAAGTTGATGATGTTTTGGGAGAGTTGGCCGAGACTGCAGATGTTGCATGATGTGGCATCGTCCGCATATTTTGGTGCATTTAGGTCGCTCTTACTATTGCCACAAGGCACCAACTCCGAAATCCCACCTCCACCCCCGTTGCCATTACCTGACGTGACGGTTTTTTGTGTTTGTGTAAATGAATTGTTTTTTGGCTGTGTCGTAAAGCTCGACTGATTAACCGTATATGTTGTTGGTTGATACGTACCGCCCGCAGTGTAATTACCTCCAGGGGTATAGGTGCCTCCCGCGTCATAGGTTGGAGCGGTAGTAGGTTGAGGCGGCAAGGTAGCGTTACCACCCCCGATTTCGTAGGTGCCTCCGGTACCATAGGTACCACCGCCCGTGCCACCAGTGCCGGTGGTGGTTACAGTAACCGAACCCGAACACGTTGCGCTGCCTCCAGGGCCGGTAAACGTGCCTACAAAGTCGGTGCGCGCAGCCGAACTAGGGAGGAGGTTAATAGCGCCTGACCTCGAGACACCGCCAATGTGCGTAATGGAACCGGACACGGCGTTCATACTGGTCCACTTCACTTGGATACTGCCACCCACTATAATGTTGCTTGGGTTAACTGCAATAGCACAAGTTGGGATAGGGAGCGGGACAGTGTTCGTTTGGGCAGAAACAGGAGAAAAAGGCGCTGCAAAAAGCAAAACAATAGACAAAAGAAGAGCCGTAGAGACTATCCGGCGGGAGTGTACTTTCACACCATTATCATAGCATCCACTTCCCCGCCACCGGTCGACAATACACAGAAAATACCGTATCTTAGGAACTGTTCTTGGGTTTCGATTCACAAAGTTTTAAAGTGTCATAGTGGGTACTGGGCTGATACATGCGTCGGTGGCGGAGTGGTCAATCGCAATTGGCTGTAAACCAATCGCCCTAGCGGCTACGGAGGTTCGAATCCTCCCCGGCGCACATGACTGAAATAGGTGCATTTTTAGGAGTCCTTGCGAGCACATCGTAAGGGCTTTTAAATTGCCATTGAGCCACATTTTGATTTTCGATGGAAGCGTTCGAAAGTAGCTTTCCAAGAGTATGACGCTTTTCCTCTGCGGAAAGGTTTAAATATCCATTTTAGGCTTTCTCTGCTTGTAAAAATACTTCCTTGACCTGTTCGAAAGTAA
>JAYVXZ010000020.1:0-2655 GCA_043784715.1 Candidatus Adlerbacteria bacterium | reverse complement strand
ACCTTCCCCAGCGCGCGAGCGTCCGCGACTGCGCTACTCAGTGCAATCGAATCGTCCGAAGTGTCGTTGCCGGTGGCGCCGTAGCTCGTTATAGATAGACTCCCTGCAGGTTGTGCAGCATACGCAGGACTGAACAAAACAATAAACAGAAGTAAGGTCGACGAAAACCCAACCACCCGTCCAAACATCCTAAAATCCATAGCAAATATATTAATTAACAATACCTCTAGCCTACCATCCCCTACTACCTGCATACAAGTAGTGTGGGGACAAAAAACCCAAGGTATCCCCCGGGCTTTGTCTCCTGCGTTATCTCGATCTAATGACTCGCTCCCACCGCCGCCATCTGCAAACTAACGTAGTCAGAGCGCGTGAGTTTTTGTTAGTTTACAAACTGCCACGTTTGAAGGATTGGCTTAAACCAGGCTTCTAGCGGTTTGAGCGTGGTGACTTCGTATAAAAGCCCATTGTGCAAAAACCATACTTCCCTTGTGTCGCCCAGGTTTGGGTCTTGGCTGTAAAAGGCCGCACCGGTAGCGCCTGCAATGGTTACATTTTGCATATGAGTCCGCACGCCCGAGGGCAGGTCTTTTTTAAATCGCTCTTCGGTCACTTGCGGCAAGTTGTAAGGTTGCACATAGATCTGGAAGCCTTTCGGGTCGTCCTTATTGTCATACTCGAACACGACTGTGAGCGTGCCGTTCGGGTCGATTGTTTCTTTTACTGCAAGCATGTTCGGATACAGAATGGAAAAATGAAAGCGCTGGGTAATATATTCTTGCATGCCGGCCGGCACCTCGCGCTTTGGCAATGCTATGGTCGAAGTAGGGACATTAGACCTTTGAGCTTGAGTCAAGTAGTGACGCACCGTCTTTATATTGGGCGAAGGTTTTTTGGGAGACAAAAGGAAAAAAACTCCGAGCAGCCCCAGGAGCGCGACTATTCCCCCGAGTAAAAAAATTCGTTTCATACTAAAAGAGTTTAATGCGACCGCTAAAAAATTTTATTTTATAGCCGTTAAAAATTTGCATATGGCGTGCAAGTACGGAGCCTCCACCTCCGCCTCCGGTTGCCGAGTACGTGATGACAACAATTCCTTGACCGCCGTCACCTCCTTTCGGGCCGGTACCATTATTAAAACCTCCAGTTCCACCAGCACCACCATACAGTCCCCCGTTGCCGCCAGCTCCTCCTAGCGAAAGACCGTCGCCGCCCCCGCCGGCACCTCCTCCACCCGGACCATGGGTCGCGTCCCAGCCCGCTATAGAGTCAGTAGCACCAGCACCTCCGGTGCCGTCGTTTGCTACGAAACCACCACCGCCTCCACCTCCGGTCCCCGAAGTACCCGCACTTCCGGCGTGTGAGCCTGTCAACCCGCCCGCACCACCACCGCTGGCGCCACGTCCATTACCGCCCGTAGCACCGTTTGATGATGAAACGGGTGGTGTGCCGCCGACAGACCCGGTATTAGCGCCACCACCCCCACCGCCGCCGTGGTCAGCCGCGTTGGCACCCCCCGGTCCACCATTTGCGCCATTACCATTTGGGCCTGCCGCGCTGCCGGCGCCGGCGCCGCCGTTGCCCGCGCTGCCGGCGCCGCCATTCCCACCGGAGAATTTCGTACTTCCGGTGCCATTCGCTGCAGCACCACCTACGCTAGTGGAAATACCACCGACAGCAGCGACTGATGCCGTAGAAGATGCAGTACCATTAAACCAGGTATCTCCACCAGACGGCGATGTTCCACCTGCGCAGGAAGTATTAGCGGGCTGGCCGGTGCCGCCGACCCCTACCTGGTAGGTTATAGACCCACTTCCCGAAAAATTACTGATTGACGAATATCCGCCCCCGCCCGATCCGTTGCCACACCAGCCGTTTGCCCCGCCAGCACCGCCGCCTATCACCTCTATTGTGTTATTACTAGCATTCCAGTCTGACGGGATTGTAAACGTCTTGTTGGTACCTGCGTTTAGCGTAAAGTATCCCACGCACGTACTACCACTGGTGTTAGTAAAGTTTGTGCTTGTGTCGTCCAGCGCAGCACAGGTTATCGCATGGACTGCAGAGACTGGCGGGAAATAATAGACACCAAACACAAGTGCCATGATGAGCAGGAAAGATGTGGACTTTTTAAGAAAAGTAAACATAGTCAAGAATATATCTATAGTCTACCCCACCTCAAAAATTTGATGAAGTACTCTTTCCTACTAGGTACTTTTTACGGCTTCGGCGGTGTGCTTGATGCGACGTTAACGGTGCGGGTCGAGGTCGCGATGTTGCCTGCATTATCCTTAGCCACGTAGTCTATGAGGTGCTTCCCCACGTGCGACGTGTCTATCGAGAAAGTGTCATTGGCAATGCCGTCGAGGAATGAGTGGTACCCGAGGTTGTGGTCAACGTTGTCAGTTACGGTCGCGCCCAAGTCAACGTATGAATCCCCGACGGTAATGTTTGCAGGATTATTGCCGACGATAGTGATTGTCGGCGGTGTAGTGTCAGCACTGGAGACAGTGCTTGTCGCTGCAGGCACAGGCGTGGTCGAAGTTGCGGTCGACGTGGCTGCAGCATTGCTATAGGTGCCGTTTTGGATGTCGCCGCAAGCGCCCGGCGTCGTAGTTGCTGCGCCCTTATCTATCGCGAAGCAGTATGGCTGGT
>JAYVXZ010000019.1:0-8778 GCA_043784715.1 Candidatus Adlerbacteria bacterium | reverse complement strand
GGTGGTGCCGAGATCAATGGTAATAATTAGTGTAATCCCCTCCTCTACCAGCTCGTCTATACCTTGTATATTAAGCCCGTAGCCTTCCTTATGACGGTGCGGTATATAGTGCCGCACCGTCAGTCCAATTTTACGCAGGAAGTCGGTGAGCATCACACCGCCAGGAATACCATCACAGTCGTAGTCGCTCCACACTGAAACCTTCTCATCATTCTTTTGAGCACTTAAAATCCGCTCGACAGCTTTGTCCATGTCAGGAAAAAGGTACGGATCATGCGAGTCACGGTCGAACTCAGGTAAAAGGAACCGCGAAGCAGCAGCTTGGTCTGCAATACCGCGACCGTACAACAGGTCTTGGAGAAAGTCGGAGTGCAACTCAAGCGCGCGCCGTACTTCTTCCGGAGCCCCTTCACGAACCCTGTACGATTTCATGTGCTACAGTATACGCGAAGCAAAAAATATATGGAAAATTGCATATTTTGTAAAATAGCCCGAGATGAGGTGCCCGCACAAAAGGCACAGCACGAAGACAATTTGGTAGTCTCATTCCCCGACCTGAATCCTCGCGCCCCTGGCCACACGCTAATAATCCCTGTGGAGCATTACCAATGGTTTCAGGATATGCCAGACGAGCTTTCAGACCGGATGTTTAGAGCATCAAAAAAAATTGCCAAACAATTAAAGGCCGAGTATAACGCTGATTATGTAAAACTGCGAATCAACGGCCAAGATATACCGCACGTCCACATCCACCTTATCCCTGCAAAACTTTAAGCACATCCACCGCAGGCAAACTGCCGCCGTTGGCTAGGAATTCGAGCATGGCGCCGCCGCCGGTTGAGACGAAAATTCGCTCGGGGTCGAAGGTAAATTTCGCGAGGGCCGCTGCGGTGTCTCCCCCGCCGATGACGGCTTTGCAAGACGAGTCGACTAGTGCTTTAGCGAGCACGTCGGTGCCGGCAGTAAACCCTTTCTCATATATACCCATTGGTCCATTCCATACAATGAACTCCGATGCGGCAATATGTTCTGCCCAAATAATTTCCGTTAGTGAGCCTATGTCTACGATACGTTCATTCGCTCGAACATCCGCGGAGTGTGCCACCCTAATAGAATCTCCTTCTACCCGCACATCAGTTGGCATTATAATACGATCATCTCCGGCCAATTCCTCCGGGACAGGCTTATCCGACACGAAGGATGCGCCCACAGGCATGCCGCGCGCCTTCAGCAGGTCATTTGCCAGCGCACCACCTAAAAGCACGTTCGGATATGACTTAAGTAATTTCTCGAGCAACGGTTGCTTTGTTTCAAACTTTGCACCGCCAACGATTGCAAGAGACTTAGCGGGTGGCACGAGTGCCTCACTAAGATGAGTAACCTCCTCTTCCAAAAGTAAGCCGGCATACGCAGGGAGCAAGAGTGCCACGCCAACGTTAGACGCATAGGCTCGGTGTGCCTCAGGAAACGCATCATCCACGAATACGTCTGCGAGCGCAGCAAGTGCTTTTGCAAGCTCCGGATCATTTTTTTCTTCACCCGGTTCGCGGCGAATATTTTCGAGCATCAGGCACGTGCCAGTGCTCATCTGTTCAATTTCTCCCGCGAGTGCGGTTATGGGCGTAGCGCTAAAAGCAATAGGAATATGTGGCGCCAAGAGTTGGAGTGCCTTAGCCACCGGCTCAAGCGAGCCTCCATCGCGCCCTATGTAGCCAACAAGAAGTACTTTTGCTCCCGCTTTGACTAATAATTCGATTGTCGCGAGGCCACGCTTTAGACGAAACTGGTCGCCCACCGAGCCGTCAGCCAAAATTGGTACATTGAGCCCTGTTCGAAGGAGCACTCGCTTTCCGGCTACGTCTGCGTCTCGTACTAATTTGAGTGTAAGAGTCATGAGTTGTTATTGAATAGATTTTAAAATATTTAAAAACGAATCTACGTCTGTGCTTGCGTGACCCACCAGAAAGCCTCCCACCCCGCCGTCTTTGAGTAATTCTTGTGCGTTGGTGTCTTCTACCGAACCTCCGTAAAGAATTGGCACCTTGAGTGCGGGCTCGCGTCCCACAATGTCTGCAAGCGTTTTACGTATAAAAATAACCATTTCCTGCAACTCCGCCGACTTCATGGCGTCCCCGGCAGTTTTACCAATTGCCCAGACCGGCTCGTAGGCAACTAAAAGCTTACCGCCTGTTTTGTCTTTAAGAGCTCCCATCAATTGGGTTTCAATAACTCCAAAATGTGAGCCATGTTGGTCGCGCTCGACTTCGCCAACGCACAAAACGGCGGTCATGTTAGCGTTGTGTACAGATTTAATTTGCGCACGAACCATGTCATCGGTTTCCCCTGCAGCGCGTCGCTCAGAGTGGCCCACAATAACACTGCCGACACCAAAGATTTTAAGCATCGGCGCGGAGACGTCGCCTGTATGTTTTGCATCGCTACTCGGCGAGATAGTTTGCGCTCCAAGGCGGATATTTTTGCTTTTCCCAATACTTGCGAACAGTGTCGCGATGAGAGTAAAAGGCGGGACAATCACTACGTCCGCTTTCAAAAGCAGTGCATTTCGACGTTTGAGAGTAGCCACAAACTTTTTTGCGGCTTCAGGCTTCTCTATATACATCTTCCAGTTCCCGATAAGTATTGGCTTCTTCACCCGAGAACTATACTACAGACTTGCGCTAAACACCTCATCGATTGAAGTGAGACCAAGCGCAGCATTAAAAATCCCTTCTTCAAGGAGTGACGTGCGACCCTCGTTGCGAATGTGAGCTTCTATATCCTCTGCCTGGGCACTGCCGGCCACTAACTCTTTAAGACCTACCGACATAGGCACTACCTCTTGCAACCCTACCATCCCAACGTAACCCCCATCGCAGTTTTCACAAGGAGTTGGCCGACCAAAAAGTAAATCTTTCCATTGTGTTTGTGGCTCTATACGACCTTCTTCTTTAAGTAACTCGAGTATCTTTGGGAGGTTTGCACCGCGTGCCTCGAGCTCTTCCAGTTCAGGGCGGGACAACTTTGTTTTTTCGTGGACAGTGCAAAGTTTGCGCAGAAGCCCAGTCGACACTACTCCCACCAGCGCTGAAGAAAGGGTTTGTCCCCCCGCAGTCGCCCCAAATGTTGCAAGCACGTCTGCTGGTGTGCTAGAGCCAACACGAGTCAGTACAAATCTACCTTCGTTTGCGGCACGTACCATACCCAACAGCAACTCTTGTGAGTCACACTCTGAAACCATCAACACGTCCGGGTCCATACGAAGCGCCGCATCTAAACACGACAAAGGAGTTATACCAGTATGCGATCTTACTTCAGTCTGCACCGCGCCCGAGAGTCTGATATTTAATTCGTTTTCAATTGTGACCACACTTCGAGTTGGGTCTATACAGTGATCAAGCAAGGTATATAAAAGTGTTGTGGCGCCAGACTTAGGACCTCCACATACAAGAAGGAGCCCACTTTGTTTTGAAAGCATACAGTGCATCGCCCCGAGCCCTGCGCCATGGAGCCCAAGCGACTCAAGCATAAACCCGTTCTTTCCTTCTTTTTCGCGCGCCAGATGAACAACTATTTTTTCGGATACATATTCATGTGCAATAGGCATAGTCGCGACACGAAAAGTAATACGTTCCCGATTGTTCCCGTATTCACTTATTACTGTAAATCGTCCTTCTTGCGGAAAGTTGCTACTAAGGTCAAGTTTTGCCAACATTTTTATTCGAGCGAGGATACTTGCCGCAACTGAGAGCGGCAGCTGCAGCGCGTCATACAGCCGCTCGCCTACTCGATAACGAACTATGAACCCCTGCGCGCGCGGTTCGAAGTGTATGTCAGTTGCACGCTGCGAGAGCGCTTGTCCAAAAAGAACGTCCACTAACTGCCCCACCGACAGACGCTCTGCACTATAACGAAGGTCAACGGCCGAATTCGACAGGGGTGGCTCGATAGACTTTATGAGCTCTGACACCACCCCAGAGTGGTGCTCTTTAAGAAGTTTCTGGTAGTGAAGTAGCGCGCGCTTAATAGTTTGTCGGTCGGTGAGGTGCGGCACTACAGTGTAAGGTAGTCGAAGTGCGGTAACCCATGCTACGGAATCAAGGTCGAGCACAGCGAGCATGAGGCGACCATTCTCTTCTTTATATGCGACAAGCGAGTGTGTTCGACAAAAAGCCTCCGGCAAGACGAACATCGACTCAGGCGAGATACGCTCAGGCGAAAGCGAAACAAAGGGAATAGTCAACGCTTTAGCCAATGCGCGGCGTACGTCATCTTCATGCAAATAAGCGCTCTTTAGTAGGCAGTGGTAGAACGACTCTTCATGCCGTGTCGCTTCAAGTTGGACAGCACTTATTTGCCCGCGAGACAAAAGCCCCGTGTCACGAAGAAATAGTATGAGATGTTCGTCATCTCCAGTCATGGATATAGTATACCTCTAGTGTTTAGCGTTCCTGGAACACTGGCAAGATACTTACCGTTGCGTTCACCGACTGCATACCCCCAAACAAGTCCACACAACTAAGGGTAAAGATCGTTTGTGTGATGATAGCACCGCTCGTACTATTTCGAGGAGTAATATTTTTATTGACAGCATCTTGAGAATCAAGAACCGAGGATGGCCTTTTGAGTGTGCAGCTCTGGACGTTTTTGGCAGACCAAGTGAGTGTTGTTTCGCTTCCTTGTCGCACTCTCGGCTGCGTTGCGATAAGCATAAGCACCGGTAGCGGGCAAGAGGAGTTGGAAGGCGTAAGCGCCGAACACGAGCCGTCGCATTGTACCGAACCGGCGCTGCTCATACTGCAGGAGTTAGGCACAGAGTTGCAAGAGGTTCCCATCGTTGGCGCGCATGATGCAGTTACTGTTACTGTTATCGTGCCAGTAACGCTTCCTCCAGGACCTGTGCAGGTAACCGCGTAATCAGTGGTTGAAGATGGTGAGAGCACTACGCTGCCGTTTGCCGCTCCGCCTGTATCGAATCCATTACCAACAGAGCTTGTTGTATTAGAGCAGGTCCAAGCGACAGTTGTGGACCCCCCCGGAGGAATGACCGGGTGCACCGGCGTTATCCCGATCGACGGAGGAGGCGTCGAACCAGCTGGGCCAACATTCACATTGGTCCATACGCCGCAGTTGTCGTTTTCATTTGACTCAGCGATAACACCGGCGCTAGTGGAGTTGCTTTTGTCCGCACACGCGCGCATAGAGTGCATGCCCTCTGCTGCAAAAGTATAAGACCTTGAGGTATTACTTGTACCACCGGCAGAAAGCGCACTCATGACCGTCGACGGCAAGTCGGTTACCGTTCCTGCGCCATTCGCCGCACTCGCAACTTGGATGAAGTTCGAGAAGCTCGTACCTGTTGACCCATTGCCAATGTTAGTGATTGGGGCGCTAAATATCGTTGGGGTGTTCGCGACTGCTCCTGTTGGCGAGACTGCCCCCGCGGTCAAGTTTGGCATACGAACTGAGCAGTTAAACTTTGTAGTAGGCGGATTGAGACTATAGTTAATAGGGTCCCCAGAATGCACCCAAGCACTGTAGTTTACGCCAGACTGGATCCCTGAGAAGGTAACTGATTTGCTTGTAATTCCATCGCCTTGCGCGGATACCCCGCCGATGTAACAAGTATGTCCATCAGTATAGAGCGTCCAACCTGCTGAGCATACGCCGTCAGGCGTATACACTCGCGGATAGTACATCGTTGCAGCACTTCCTGCTGGCCAGGATATAACGGCCGATTTATTATCTGCACTGCAAACTGCACTTATTGAGGCGGGATTTTGCGGGGGGACATAGTATTTCCACCACACATTTACTGCGCCGTTTGCTGGGACATTTACCGTCACGCTCGTTTCAGGGGTCCATACACCGCCATCAAGCTTATATGCGGTTGTATATCCGCTCGGAGCTGAGGTTCTTACTATCTGAGATCCGGAAGGCACATTGTTTATAAAGTATGGATTCCTTCCGCTGTCTGCAAGGCCGCCCGCACTAATAGTAGCGTTAATGTTTTGCGCATTCCCGTTCACATCAACTTTATATCCTTGCACGGTTCCCTTGGCTGGCGCGGGTGGCGCGGGTGGCGCGGGTGGCGCGGGTGGCGCGGGTGGCGCGGGTGGCGCGGGTGGCGCAGCCCCAAGAGGATTTACCACAATATTTGTTGAAGCAATATTTGCTCCAGAACCAGCATCCACCAACACAAGCCCGTAAACACCAGGGTCCCACAATGATCCGGGAATAGTAGCGTTCGCTGCACCGCCAGTTACCCACCAGAACGAACCGGTGTGATGCGGTGCGCCTGCCGGAGGGAATATTGCTAGGTTTACCGTGCCATTAGTGAGGTTTTGAGTTGCCCAGGTTGCAGTGACACCACAAGGATTCGTGCCATCGAGTGTACAGCCTGTGCCGGAGAGCGATCCTGAAGGTGGGGGCCGTGGGGGCACAACGCCACAATTTCCTGCTGGACCAGCAAATGACTGTGCGGGATTACCTTCATACAACGTTGCTGTTTGTTCTCCTTGTATCCATAAACCGTATGAGTTAGGTACAGTCGCGTTGAACGAGAGTGTCGCTGAGCCGGCACAAGATTGTGCATCTATTTGGATTAACTTCGTTGTAGGGTCTTGTATAAAAATACGAATAGTGTTGTCCCCTTTCGCACACTCATCCCAGGTCACAGGGTAGGAAATAACTCCGGCACTCGCGCACACCGGCCCAGTACTGCTAAAGCAGGCGGCGACACCTTGTCCCAGCCCAATTTGCTCAGGGGCAAGTCCTACAACTTTGTGGTTTGCATATACCCCCGGCGTTGCAAGTATTGCACCCGCAGTCACCAGCCCAAGCAACACGACCGCGACTGACAACGCAGACTTTGTATACAGTTTACTTTCACGGACGCGGCTTATAGCTTTTCGCATATGCTTCATCATAACCTACTTATTTACTGTTCTTTTATCACCGGTACAACATTAGCCGTTTTGGTAACCGTCATCGGCCCGGTACCTGTCTGACACAACAAAGTGTACGTACTTCTACTTGTCACCTTTATAGTGACAGTACCTGTCAGAGTAGCTGCCGAGACGCCGGGACCGTTCACCGTGCAGGAGTCTGCGTTTGCTGCAGTCCATTGTAAGGTTGCAGTATTATTTTTTCGCGTCGGGTTTGGAGTAATTGATATGTTTAAGGTCGGGTACACTACCGTTACGGTCGTATTAACCTGGCTTCCCGAAGGGTTACATTGCAACGTATAAAGCGTCGTTGTCGCAGGCGATACTAGTAGTGACCCATCCAATGATCCTCCTGTGACAAAATTTGCCGAACTTGAAGTGTCAGATACTATAGGAGCACATGACCAGGCAAGTTGCGCAGTTTTGCCAGCTTTAATAGTGCAGGCTGTTGCTGAATTACAAGTTAGTTTTGGCGATTTATTGACCGTAGCATTTGCTCTTCCTAAAAAGCTGCTTGACGCAAAAGACATGTTGTAGTCATATATTTTAAAGATATACACACCAGATTGGTTTGCAGTAGCTGTCAGAGTAGAGCTTGCTGACCCTTGGGATGCAGCTTGCCCCACGTACTGTGTTTGAGTTGTATCCGGAGCTATTTGCACAATATCAACCTTGTTAACGTTGGTGTTTACCGCTTTCCAATTAACATACATTGGGCATGATCCTCCCGACAAAGTGCACCCCTTGCTACTTATCGTTGCAGTTGGAACGTTCGCTCCACACAGCATTTGTATCCCGCCGTTAGTAACGTCCGGATTTGTTCCACCACTAGTGGCATTTAGGTAGATGTTTACCGTATGCGATATGCCGTCTTTAAGTGCATCTGGCACAGCAAAGGAGAATCCGTGAGTCCCGGTTATGCCATATGTGGTGTTTATATCTGTCCTTGTAACGTTCGGATTGAAAGTTGTTACTTGACCGTTTGTAAGTGTTGCATAGAGCGACCAGTGCACTGCTGCAGTCCACGGTGATGTAGACCACGTAGCAGGCATGGGTGAGTTTGTATATGGATAGTAACTAGCTGACCCTGTGCTCTCAGTACGGAAATGCAGAGTGCCACTGCTGGTCCAGTAGGCAAGCCAGTAGGTGCCGGCACTCAAAGAGACAGGTGCAATAACGTTGACCGTGTTCCAACCAATGACCGGAGTCACCACTTGTGTCACCGCAAGTTTGCTTCCAGGGCCTCCGCTCGGACCAGTTGCGTCATATACCCCTAAACTCAGCGTTCCACCAAGTTGTGTAACATAGAAGGATAAGCTCTGCACAGTCCCCGACTGCGCAAGAGTAGTCTGCTGCGCATAGATGCCGTTATCAAAACCAGAATCATCGGTTGCTAAGATACTGGATTCACCCATAACAGTTGATCCTCCCGTTACACTGAACCCTATCGTCATAGGAATACTTGGTGTATCAGGGATAAACCCCCAAGCGTTAAAGGTACTGCAATCGATTGAATCAAGCCCTCCTACGGGTAGCGGTCCGGATACCGCGTTAGCATTACCGCTAATACCAGTTACATTAAAACTTTTATCAATGTACTGTGCGTCATACTGAGCCACATACGAAGAGTTTAGATACTTGCCTGTGCCAGTAAATCGAACGCTATACGTACCCGCCGACGAAGGCGCCGCGTAGGTTGCACTGCCAAACAAAGGGTCACCATAGCATGTATCCACTGTCTTGCACTGCTGAGATGTTGCTGCGTAGTCACTTAATGTCTCTCCTGCAGGCTTTCCGCTCAAAAGTGTATGAGCTTCACTCGAATAATTTGCCT
>JAYVXZ010000018.1:0-2672 GCA_043784715.1 Candidatus Adlerbacteria bacterium | reverse complement strand
AGCGCCCAGCAGATAGGTAAGCGTGGCGGTGATACTCGAGGCGCTGGCCAAGATGTCAGCCTGGTTGAGTACACTGAAGTCGGCTTGGGTAGCGTCTGATATGTGATGGTGTGCAAGCAGCGTGTCGGTAATGTCTGCTTGCGCCTGCGTCATGCTTCCCGGGTCGGTGGCCTGCGCATCGATGGTCGTAAGGTACGTATTGCCCGAAAGGAAGCGCTGCGCCGTGATAGTCGGAATATAGATAGTATCGTCGGCGTTTGAGAAGCCACTGCCGCCTTTTGCAACGCTAATACCGATGACCTTAAACTCGATACCTTTAATGCGAATAATTTGGCCAATTGCTGAAGAACCCACACCAAAGAGGTCGTCCCTGGCTGTTGGCCCCAAGACTGCAACTTTAGCAAGCGAATTGCTTTCCTCGTCGGTAATGAGCGAGCCTTCGTCAATTTGAACACTTCGAATATCGAAGTAACTTGCCGAGACGCCGTTGACGGTCGTGTTGGTGTTGGTGCCTGCAGCTGTCACTTGATACCGTCCTGAAACTTCTGAAGCTACCGACTTAATGTTCGCTACAGTCGTAAGTACTTTTGCATCCTCAGGAGTTAGTGTTTTGGCGCCGCCTCTGCCACCAGAAATTCCGAAGCCACCCGGCGTTCGCTGCGCCCCCGGAGTAATTACCAAAAGGTTTGAGCCGAGCGACTGAATAGACGACTGAATAGACGCGGTCGCACCCTGGCCGATTGACACAAGTGCGATAACAGAGGAAATACCAATAACAATGCCGAGCACAGTCAGGCCGGAGCGAGTTTTATTCGCTGAAAGTGCAACGTACGTCTCTTGGAGTGTATCGACTATGGTCATACGTGGGTTACTTTACGCTGTGTATGTTTTTTGTCGGAGACAATGAGACCGTCTCTAATGGTAATAATGCGTTTTGCGTGCTCGGCGACGTCGGGTTCGTGCGTAATAAGTACGATGGTACGGCCATGTTCCTCGTTTAGTTTTTGGAATGTGCCGAGCACGATTTCACCCGTCTTGGTGTCGAGGTTTCCGGTTGGCTCGTCCGCTAAAATAAGCGTCGGGTCGTTCACTAAAGCGCGAGCAATGGCGACGCGCTGGATTTGGCCGCCCGAGAGTTCATTACTTTTGTGTAAAAAGTGCGTGTCAGTCATGCCGGCAGATGTAAGAGCAGAGACTGCGCGTTTTTTACGTTCTGCTTCGCCGACACCTGCATACATCAAAGGCAGCATCACGTTTCGAAGCACGGTGGTGCGGGGTAGTAGGTTAAATGCCTGAAAGACGAACCCAACTTTGTCTTTGCGAATGTCTGCGAGTTCCTCGTCGTTCATTTTTGAAACGTCTTTACCGTCTAGCAGATAGGTGCCGGTCGATGGCGTATCGAGGCATCCTAAAATATGCATGAGCGTTGACTTACCCGAACCCGACGGCCCCATAATAGCTACGAATTCACCGTCTTCTATTGTGAAAGAGACGCCTTTGAGCGCTTGGAAAGCGTTTTCACCCTTGCCGTATGTTTTGGTTATGTGTTTTGTTTCTATCATTTGATTTTGTCGAAATCATGCGATCACGCTGGATCGTGCCGAATTATCCTTTAAAATTCGGCCGTCTGTCTTTTAGACGCGACCTGCGACTTACGGGATACGAATTCCGCCGCCGCGATTGTTACCGCCGCCGCTTGTTGCTGCAGGAGTAGTCGCTTTTGCACCAGCAACGATTGAGCGCACAACTACTTGTTCGCCGACGGTGAGCCCGGAAGTGACCTCAACATTTGTGTCGTCTGATATACCCACTTCAATTGGTATTTGTTTTGGCGCGGCTTTAGATTGGATGCCAAGCGACCCGGCAGCGGCCACGGTCGAAGAGGCAATAGATGGAATGAACGCAAGGATATATTTTTGTCCGTTTTGAGTTTTGACTGCGCTCTGCGGCACGGTCAATACGTTTTGGTGTACTGCAATTTGAATGCGCGCATTTACTGTCATGCCTGCCTTGACCTGTGTATTTTGTGTATCCAAAGCAATTTTGACTGTATAACTCACCACACCCTGTGTTACTGCGCCGACCGGGTCGATCTCGGCAATGGTGCCGGTAAGCGTTAGGTTTGGAATCGCGTCGAAGGTAAGTGTGGCTTTGTCGCCTATTTTAATTTTTGCGGCATCAACTTCGTTTAGCGACAACGTAGCAAGCTGCTTAGGAGTGATGAGCGATGCGATGATCGTGCCGCTGCTTATCTGGTCGAATTTGTGTACGGACAGCGCTGCTACGGTGCCATTAAAAGGTGCCCGGATATAGTAATTATCGAGCGCCACTTTAGCATCAGTAAGTGCGTTTTGCCTTTGCGAAATAGTGAGCTGCGAGGTTTGTACGTCGACTGTGTTCGCGCCTGCGTTAATTTGTTCAAGAGCCTGCTGTTTTTCAACGATACTGTTTTTATTCGTTGCAAGATTATTTTTGTCACTTAAAAGGTTTGTTAAATGCGTCTGCAGTTTTGACTGGAAGGTATTAAGGTTTGTTATCTGCGTTGATGCGAGAGTTTTTGGCGTAACATTATTTTGCGTCAACTGGTCGCTGTAAAACTGGATAAGGTCGTATGAGCTTTTTGCTGCGGTTGGGAGGTTGCTTGTTGTATTGAACGTCTCGGTGAGCATCTT
>JAYVXZ010000017.1:0-8850 GCA_043784715.1 Candidatus Adlerbacteria bacterium | reverse complement strand
GATAACGCCTCCCTTGATTGAGTTGATAAACTCGAAGTGGTCGTAGCGCGACACGCTCTTGGACACTTTAGCTCCCTCAACCAATGGCTCCAGTGGCTTGATCTTGATGCGGACGTGACCGTACTGGCCTTTGCCGCCCGTTTGTTTGATGTATTTATTTTCAATGGTTGCTTCACCCATTATAGTCTCGCGGTAGGCAACTTGAGGTGCACCAACGTTGGCGTCGACGTTAAACTCACGCTTCATACGGTCAACAATAATTTCCAGGTGAAGCTCGCCCATGCCCGAGATAAGCGTCTCGCCGGTCTCGGAGTCGGAGGTGATGCGGAGCGTTGGGTCTTCGTCGGAGAGTTCTTTCAGCGCAATACCCATCTTCTCCTGGTCTGCCTTGGTCTTTGGCTCGATACGAAGCGAGATAACCGGCTCTGGGAATTTGATTTGCTCGAGGATGATAGGGTTCGCTTCGTCGCAGAGCGTGTGGGAAGTTTTGATTTCTTTAAGTCCTACCATGGCAGCAATTTCGCCGGCGTAGACCTTCTTTACCTCTTCGCGTTTGTCAGCCTGGAGGCGCACGATGCGGCCTACACGCTCTTTTTGCCCGGTGGTGGAATTTAAAATATATGAACCTGCTTCAACAGAGCCCGAGTAGACGCGAAAGAACGCGAGCTTACCGACAAACTTGTCTGCTTGAAGTTTAAACGCCAGCGCCGAGAAGGGCTCTTCGTCACTCGCGTGGCGAATTACCTCTTCGCCTGTCTTAGGGTTGATGCCAACAACTGGCGGCATGTCCAAAGGCGATGGGAGGTAGTCGACGACGGCGTCCAGTACCAACTGTACGCCGCGGTTCTTCAGTGCCGAGCCAACACAAACTGGGAAAATTTCGTTATTGATGACGCCTTTGCGTAGCATCTTCTTGAGGTCTGCAAGTGATGGCTCTTTGCCGTCGAGGTAGTCGCTCATCATTTGCTCATCTTGCTCGACTATCTTTTCGATAAGTTCGGCGCGGTACTTCGCCACGTCGGCCTTCATGTTCTCCGGCACGTCGTACGGGATAACTTCGTCGCCCATGTTGCCTTCAAATCTGTATGCTTTTTGCTCGAGCAGGTCTATCATGCCGTCGAAATTTTCTTCGGCGCCTATTGGGAGCTGGAGACGAATTGCTTTTTTGGTAAGTCGGTCGAGTATGGAAGCGTATGACTTTTCAAACGACGCGCCCATACGGTCCATCTTGTTGATAAAGCAGATGCGAGGCACTTTCGCCTCGTCGGCATAGCGCCAGTTAGTCTCGGACTGCGGCTCGACGCCGGCGACACCGTCAAAAACGACGATAGCACCGTCGAGCACGCGCATAGAGCGCTTCACTTCGACGGTAAAGTCGATGTGTCCGGGAGTGTCGATGATGTTGAAGCGATACTTCTTGGAAATATCTTTTTTATCCGAATCGCGAGTAGGCGTCCAAAACGAGGTGATAGCGGCCGCGGTGATAGTGATACCGCGCTCGCGCTCTTGCTCCATCCAGTCGGTAGTTGTCTCGCCGTCGTGCACCTCGCCGATTTTGTGCTGGGACCCTGTGTAATACAAAATGCGCTCAGACGTCGTCGTCTTCCCTGCATCGATGTGGGCGATGATACCAAAGTTGCGCACCTTCTCTAGTGGATAGTCTCTTGTGGGCATAAATAATTAGTTGAAAGTAAAATCCGCCGGCTGGCGGAGCTCTAAGGCGTATAGGTAGAATAACGAAAATCCGCCAAAACGCAAGAAATCTACTACTGCGGTATTTACCGAAAGTTGACAAACTCTACCGTTAGCAGTACAGCTGTAGGTGGCTTACACAGCAGAAGGGTCTTTGAAACTAATCTTTTGCCAATCCTGGCAGGAGAAACAACCGCACAACACACAGAGTGTTAGTGCCACAAGTAGGAGTTACGAGAATGGGTATGTTTGATTTTGCTAGTAAACTTCTTGGGGTCATCAACCACGCCACTGGCAACAATGGCAATGGAGGGTACACGAGCGGTGATAGCGCAGCTTACATGTCCACCGCTCCGAATAACGGAGTCCTGGCCACCAGCACGGGTGCCAGCAAAACGTCGACCCCCACGGCTGCAGGACCACCTCCAGCACCTCCGCCAAAACCTGCGCCACCTATAACCGCCGCAGAAGGAACAAACCTACTGGCGAACCTTGGCTTCAAGGCAACCACCCCGCAAATTCGCGCGCCGATGGTCACTGCGCCTGTGCCACCACCAGCACTCCCTGAGCCGCCTGTGCTGGTAGCGAACAAACCTGTGGAGGAAGTTCAACCGCAGGGTGAGGAGGTGCAACCACCAAAAGTCGCGGGTCCGGTTACTTTGCCGGAAGAGCCAGCTCCAGACCCTGTCGTGATAGATCCTCTTACGGCTGACACAAACTTCCCCACGGAAATAATCGGCCCCTTGGTCAAGGACACCTGGGATGTCGGAACAACACCCCTGTCCGGTTCTAGGGATATAACCGAAAAACCCAAGGCTTTGGACGGGGGAGCATCGTTTGAATCCACAACTAACAGCCAGAACGACCCTCTCATCACCCGAGTGCCGGACAACGACACCTCGAATCCACGGCAACCGGACATGCTTCAAGTCTTCGACCCCAATACAGGGGTAGGTGACCAGCTATTCGAAGGCTCGCCGGGAAGCCCGCAAGCGCCTTCCGGCAAACAATACATGAGCTCACAAAGCTCCCTCGGCAAAATTGTCGTGAACACCATTCGCGCAGTAGGGGGGGTACTTCTGAAGAGCCCCACCAACGTTGCCACATCAGTTAGAAACTTAGTCGAGGAGCTCTTTCTGAATGGCAGCAGTCTGGTTGCGGGTGCTAACGAGGTTCTTTCGAAATATGGCCTTGGCACGGTCAATCAGGAAGGAAGGCAGATGGCTGAAGCGATTAAGAGTGCCATACAAGAAGCTACAGGCAAACCACTGCCCAATGGCACGTTCACCACTATCGACAGCGGGGTGCCTATACCCATGGATGGTCCGGCCATCATGAGCGACGGCTTCCCTGACCAAGTTGCCCCCGACGTTTTACCGAAGGAAGAAGCTCCGGTGGTCGTCTCGGACAACAAGGTGGTTGAGCCACTTACTGGGCCGCTCGACTTCGGTACCAAACCAACCGAAGACATTACCCCGCCGACCGTTGTGGCGGAAAAAACAAACGACGCCCCCACAAGCGACGTCGTGAATGGTGTCGAACCCACTTCAGGATTCGTCATCAATCTCAACGTTGGCGCCGACCTCACCGCTGAGAAAGGCGGCATGGTTGTGGTGAAGGTCGAGGATAAACCACCGGTCGTCGACCAGCCACTTGTCACCGGCGACACGGTCTCTCTGGAGGTTGCTCAGGAGCAACTGAACGCCCTGGGGTTCAAAACCGATCCTATGTCGTTTATGAGTTCGAATGCGGCTAACGCAAACGAACTTCTGAAACCGGGCGATATCCAGGCCGGCGATCCGACGGCTTTTGAGAAGCCGCTGGACATGAGCAACGTACTGAGCTTCCCCACCCAGCTCGGGTTTATCCCAAACCCGGGCGCGGTCGTTACGCTCGATACGAACCAAGGAGGAGTTGTTGGTTCAATGAGCCAGGGAAACTTTATCCCTGTCATTACCAGCAGCTTCGGTGACACGCTAGGGTTCAAAGCAGCCTAGTATCGTTTCTACCCACGGGGCACGTTGCCCCGTGGACTCAATTAGCTCATACAGTACTTCAACGGACCTTCCAAGGTCCGTTTTTTCTTTATCCAAGTTGCATATGTGCGGGTGTGTAAGTTTGACTTTTTTAGTATTTTAGGGTATTATTCATATCAAAGGAGTACCTTGCCATGAAGAAGTTATTTTTAAGGTTTGGCACTTGGTTTTCTGAGTGGATGGAGTACTTGGGCATTTTTGCCCCAGTACCAAAAAAGCTTCCGGGTACGAATACAAAGAACCCCTGGGACACAACGCCTGACCCTGAGATACGGCCAAAAAACGACCCCAATTACTACAACGTGTAGTCCGACTAATTCCAACTCCCCTTGCCTTCGCCGGCAAGCGGGAGTTTTTTCTTTATACCCATTTTTACTGCGGACAACGCGCAGCACACTATTCGCACCACTCATATATTTGACAGATATCCTGGTTTACAGTATTCGTAGTAGAGGCTCTCCCATAACGACCGGTAAAAGGATAGGTCCGATGTTTAAAATCGTTTCTGGGGTAATTGTGTGCGTACTGGCGTTTCAGCCGGCTTTTGCTCAAAACACCTGTAAGTCCGAAAAGGGCAAAATGACTGTGCTCACATGTAGCGAAACTTCTGGCGAAGACGTCATGGATGTGTTTAACAGCTTGCCCGACGCAAGACAACGTCATGTTTTTATCGACGAGGTTCCGGTAGTTAGCGCAACAAATGACCCCGTCGTATGCAGAACCACTTTTATCGAACGAAGACTGCTCGAATCGGATCCAAAAGTAGAAAAAACCCATATGTTGCGTCGGTTCTGCATTGATGGAACAATCTACTTACAGATTGTGCCGCTAAAAAATACTTGAGCGTACGATACACTCACCATCATCCACAGTTCCCACACAACTCCCCTTCCCTCACCCGGAAGCGGGAGTTTTTATTTTTTGAATGACAGTGTCGATATTGTTTCCTAACTTCCAATTCCATAACTACGCTCGTGATATAAAAAACTGCAGGATTGCCTGCAGTTACTTCGACGTAATTGGTGTAAAGTATCCGTTTTTCCGATATAGGTACCGGGCGTATCGCTCGCGGGCGCGAAACAGCGAACGCACTGCAAGCAAACCTCGCCACGGCCGCCAGGTAAACAGCAGCCGCCAGTCATACGCGATATCTCGAGTTTTTACATACCGCACTTCGATCCCGTACCGCTCGAGGTTCTTCCCCGCGCGCCAGAGATGGTCCGACGTAGTCACTACTATGACCGTCTTCCACCCGAGCCTCAGACATTCCCTGGCAAATTGGTAGTTGACTCCTTCGGTGTCGAGGTACTTACCGGGGTTCAGAAGGTTTTCTCTGACCGTATAGACTGGTGTGACACCACACTCCACGGCCAGTCGGTTACCCGGGTACTGGCACATCATTGGCTTACCGAGCAGAGTAGCAACTTCCACTGCTCTCAAGACAATACCTCGAGTCGTGGCGCTTACATGTTCTTGATCACCAAATTCGTGAGTGACGACTCCATCAGCTTTCCGTAAACACTCCTCTGAGTCAGGAGGAATATTCCAATGTCCAAAAAAGCAGTCCCTCACGCGTACCGTCATACGTCCTCCAAAACGATGTTCTGAGTGGATACTAAAATAGTATCTCAAATTGTCAACCTCCTCGTTTGAAAACAAAAAACCATCGGCTTTTGGACCGGCGGTTTTTGATTTCAAAAGTTTTGTTTGATTACCAAGCGAAGTGGGCGAAGGCTTTGTTGCTTTCGGCCATACGGTGGGTGTCTTCAAAGGTCTTCTGGAGTTAACCCGGTGTGTTTTGCGATACACGCAAGCATGCGCGGCCCCAATTCTTCTTTATCGTGAAAAGCAAACGTTACGTCCGACCAGCCGTTTTTCTCAAGAATTTTGTGTGAGCCTTTTTGCCGTTTTATCCTCCAACCGAGACGCAAAAGTGCTGCGAGCACTCGCGAGGCCTTAGCGGCGGGCCACGCCATAGCCAAAGAGACGAGATACTGAGGCCGGAGTTTTACCTTCTTCTACAGTATCGGCCAAAGTTCGAAGCGCCACAGCATAGACCTGTTTGAGCGCAGCGGATTTACTGGTGCCATACGCCATAACTCCAGGGAGTTTTGGCACCTCGGCTATCCAGCGGCCGTCTGCTTCGCGGTCAAATTCGACCACAAAAGAAGGCTTTTGGGCACTCGTTATTACCTTCCGTTTTATCATATCCGAATTATAACACAGCGCGGTTTTTTGGAAATTACCAATGGTACTGTGCGCGTTGCGTTTAGTTTTTCGCTTTTTCGAGGCTTTGGAGGCTCATCGTGTAGCGGCAGCCACTGGATGGATAGCTCACATAAGCAACTTCCTTTGCAACTCCCACGACCGCATCCCCCTCGTGGAGATTCAGATTTTTAATAGCGGGATATTCAATACACGTCGAAGACTGGAGTTCGAGAGGGTCATTCGCTTGGTGCGGCAGCATCTTTGCAACTTCAGGCGAGAGTGGGTCGACTACATCATACCCATTCACCACTCGATATGTTCCTTTGATAGATACATTCATTGTAAAGCGCACCGACGCATCATTCGCGGACAACGTATGCCCTTCTTTCGCCGGCCCCACCGCCACCACCACAAAGGAGCCGACCGTATCGCCTTTCTTAAGAGTCATAGGGTCAAATATGGCAGCATTAGGTGCGGTAGCAGTCACGGCTCCTCCAGCAGGTTCCCCGCTTTTTGAACGAGTGCCCCATTGTCCTGCCGATACATAGACAATCACTACTAAAACAACGATTACTAAAACCAAATAAAATTTTTTCATACGCAAATACTAACATAAAAAACCACCGGTTTTTGGCCGGCGGTTTCTGTTTGAGTTTATATTAAGATTAGCTAGCGATTTGGTCTTACCAAGCGAAGTGGGCGAAGGCTTTGTTGCTTTCAGCCATGCGATGGGTGTCTTCGCGCTTTTTGACTGCTGGGCCTTCGTTGTTGGCAGCAGCCATCAATTCGGCGGCGAGGCGCTCGTGCATAGGCATTCCTTTGCGAGCGCGGGCTGCGGTTAAAATCCAGCGATATGCCAAAGCTTGCTTGCGCTCCGGGCGAACTTCGCGCGGGACTTGGTAGTTGGCTCCACCGACGCGGCGAGAGCGGATTTCCATCATTGGGCCGACGTTGCGGATAGCGGTCTCGAAGAGCTCGACTGGGTTTTCGGTCTTGGTCTTTTCGACGATAAGGTCGAATGCATCATAGACAACCTTGCGAGCGGTCGACTTCTTGCCGTCCCACATGACCGAGTTGATGAACTTTTCCACACGAACGGAGTTGAACTTTAAGTCCGGTCCGGCGATATTACGATTTTTTACTGGTCGTCTCATTGTATTTTATATTTTTTTGCTTCTTTCTACTTCTTCTTCCTCTTCACACCATAGCGGCTGCGGGATACGTTTCGCTTGTCGACACCGCCGGCGTCGAGTCGGCCGCGTACTACCTGATAGCGAACGTTGATGTCCTTCACACGGCCTGCACGTACCATGACCACTGAGTGCTCTTGGAGGTTGTGACCTTCACCGGGAATGTAGGCAGTGATTTCCATACCGTTGGTGAGGCGAACGCGGGCGATCTTACGGATAGCGGAGTTTGGTTTGCGGGGAGTCTTCGTGGTTACCTTCGTGCACACGCCTCGTTTAAAGGGCGAAGCATAAAAGACAGGACGATTCTGGAGCAGGTTGAAGCCGCGCTGGAGTGCCGGCGCTTTAGATTTTCGAGTTTGTTTTATGCGTCCTTTGCGGACGAGTTGTGAGATTCGTGACATTCGGTAATTGAAGCATCTGGCTACCCGCAGGCAGGCCCTAAGGCGTCCGCACTAATGTACTACAGTTGCCTTGATACTGCAAATCAAGCGAAGAAGGCTCTTCTTTGGAAAAGAACTCCTTCGGGGCGAAACTGCGACATACACTTCCAAGACTATCCCGTCACCCCGGTCAAAAGGCTGAACAGGTAGACTACAAAGCCGTAAAAGTATGGCTGGAAGAGGTACAGCAATACCACAAGAAGGAGCGTGCCCGAAAGGATGCCAAGGCGCTCGAAGTTTGCACGAAAATGGCCATACGCTCTTCCCGCACTACCCGGCAAAAGCGACGAGAGTACCTTAGAGCCATCAAGCGGAGGAATCGGAATGAGGTTGAACAATGCCAAAATGAGGTTAATAAAGACAATTGAGGCAAAAGCGCTTAGCAGCGCGGGGCTCATAGCCACCCCACCAAAGCGAATAACAAACCCAAAAATGAGCGCTATGGCGACGTTGGTCCCGGGGCCGGCTCCTGCCACGAGCGCTTCGTCGTACTTTCCTGACAGGTAGTGCGGGTTGTAGGGCACCGGCTTGGCGTAGCCCATCATGATTGGCGAGTGACTCAACGCCAGGAGGCCCGGCAAAAGGATAGAGCCCACAGGGTCGATGTGCGAAAGTGGGTTGAGCGTCAGGCGCCCCTGGAGGCGCGCCGTCGGGTCGCCGAGGTAGTTGGCCATATAGCCATGGGCAACTTCGTGCAGGATAACCGAGACTATTAATATGAGGACCGAGAAGATGACGTCAATTTGCATATTGGGATTTTCATGATAACATACTAAGGCTAAAAACGGCCTCGTCTAAAGGACGGGGGTCAGATGTTAAAAGAGCATCCGACATGATCTTGAAAGATCACATTATTTCGGCAAAATTACATATGGCTAAAATTTGTCCAATCACTCATAAGGGTTCGAAGGTCGCAGGAGGATACTCTAACCGTATTCGTGCTACCAAATTCAACCCGACCGGCAAGGTCCGCAAGCAGCCGAACCTGCAAAAAAAGCGTATCTTCGTACCGGAGATAAACAAGACCATTACGCTTACTATCTCGACCCAGGCTATCAAAACGATTGCCAAAAACGGCGCCTACAAAACGCTCAAGGAGGCAGGACTCATCTAACTCAATTTTAAATTGTTCTAAAAAAGAAAAAGCTCGGCATGGTGCCGGGCTTTATTGTTGCGCGTCGTGCCCGCCTTTCAGGGTCGCATAGCGGTCAAACCATGTATGGATGGTTAGTAGCACAAGCGCCATGACCACGAGGCAAACAGACATCGTGACCATGTTCCACC
>JAYVXZ010000016.1:0-2695 GCA_043784715.1 Candidatus Adlerbacteria bacterium | reverse complement strand
GAGTACGCGCGGTAACCGTTCGTACTTTTACCTGCCGCTCGCCAAAGTAGACGACGCGGCCGAAGGGGAGTCAGACGATCGCCGGCTCTTTTATGTATCGTTGACGCGGGCTCGCGGTGTTGCTACACTCTCACTTTCGCGCAGTAAAGAAGATGGCACCCCGTCGCTCCCATCGCAGTACCTCGAAGAAATTGACCAAGCGCTTTTAGCACCGGAAGATACGACTGTTTTCGAGTCGAGCCTCTCGCCGGTGGCACATCTCACTCCACGCTATCCGGCACAGCACTCTGCTAAAGACAAACTCTTTTTAAATGAAGTGTTCGTAGACCAAGGCCTCTCAGTTACCGCGCTTAACAATTACCTCGACTGCCCATGGAAGTATTTTTACGGCAACTTGCTTCGTATCCCGAAAGCACCTGACAAGTTCGCCTTATTTGGGAATGCTATCCATCGGGCGCTCCGTGACCTCTACGAAAGTATTGAGCGCGGTCTGACTCTCACGTGTGAGGAGCTTATAGAGCGATTCGTGCTTGCGACCGAGCGGGAACCTTTCTCTGAGCACGACTTACTTGAAGCTCGTAAAAAAGGCACTACTGTCCTTGGAGAATACTACAATCAATACAAAAACTCATGGGGTGCGCCAACGATATGCGAATTTAAAATAAACGCGCAGTATGCGACCGGCCTTTCGCAGGTTCCTGCTATACCGCTTCGTGGCATACTCGATCGCGTTGAGTTTGGCCAAGGAAGCGAAGCCGTCGTTTTTGACTATAAGACAGGAAAGCCCAAGACGCGCGGCGACATAGAAGGCACTACCAAAACCAGTAATGGGCAATACAAGCGGCAACTCGTATTTTATAAACTCCTACTTTCGCTATATGAACGCGGTAAATGGGTGATGCATGAAGGGGTTATAGACTTTGTCGAGCAAGACCCCAAAGGTCGCTTTCATCAAGAGCGGTTTTTGATAGATGAAAGTGAAATTGTTGAGCTCAAAAAAGTACTTGAGGTCGTTACAAAAGAGATTTATAATCTCGACTTTTGGGATAAACGCTGCGACGACAAGAAGTGCGAGTTCTGCTCACTGCGCGACATGATGATAGAACCCCGAAAGCGAAAACCTAGTGTGCAGCGGAAGTAGTGGCTGCCTTAGTATTGCCGCCTGGGAGCTGGGAGATGACTGCGTCGATAGCAGCGCGCATAGAGTCGTATGGCTGGTTACCTTGGAGGGTCACGGCGTCCTTGCCGACCATGATAAGGATGAACGGCGTACCAGTGCCGCCCGAAGCAATGGCTTCGGTGTAGCTGTTTTGAACGCGAGACGAATATTTGCCGTTGTTGAGGCACGTATTAAACGCGTCGACGTTAAGTCCAACCTTTTGCGCGATGATAGGGAGTTGGGCTAGGTCGAGGTTGTTCTCCGACGGAGTCACGGCGTAAATTTGGTCGACATACTTAAAGTACGCAGTGTCGCCGCCTTGGTCGGCTGCGCACTCTGCTGCCTCAGCTTCCTTTGGCGCTTTGGAGTGAATTTGCCCGAGCGGGAATGGGCGATAGACCCACGCGACTTTGCCAGACTGACCGTAGAAGTCCATGATTTGGTGCATCGTCGCATGGAAGACTTTGCAATACGGGCACTCCAAGTCGGCATATTCGACGACTTTAACCGGCGCGGCCGGGTTGCCTAAAATATGGTCATTTGCCGCCTGGTATTCGCGCGCAGTTATCTTCTTGCTGCCGTCTGGCGCTGGGGTACTGCTCGACTTACCTGACAAAAATACCGCACCTGCTATCAAAGCACCCGCGACTACTATGGTTATGGGGAGTACGTATTGGCTTTTCATCTTATTTTACATTAGGTAAGTAATATATAAGGCACCGTCACCTCGATGATGGGATCATTTTATAAATTTTATTGTACCATAGTAGGTGAAGTGGTCATCTTGCAAAATATTGCTACTGTTGTGTACGTGTATGTATACGAATACTAAAACGGCAGCGTGTGCGTAATTGCAGGAGCGTCTTCGACTACTTCCCACTTACTGGGGTTAAGTTTAACTTCGCGGACGCCGTCGAAGTCTTTGTACTTGAGTGATTTGTTTTTTTTGGCGTATTCGTAGATTTCTTTCGTGACGCGTACGTCGTCTTCGCAATATTCTCGCAGGAGGTCGAGCTTACCTTCGGCAAACCATTTGACTGCGTCCAACCCACTGGCGATTTTGCCGGTGCCAAGCGTCGCTTGGGCTATGTTGTCGAGCTTGAGGCGACGACCAAGGACATTGCGTACCTCTTTGAGGAGGTCGATACTTTTAATGTTGGTGAGGTCGCCAGGGTAATATTTGTTCAGTATCGGGATATCAAAATGGTCGGAGTTGTACCCAATGAGGATGTCGGCGCGCTCGAGTATGCCCCATAACTTTGGCAGCTCATCTTTAAAGTACGAAGTGTAAGTGTTTGTTTTGGAATCGTGGATAGACACGACCGTGAGCTCCTGCGCAGACATATCAAAACCCCCACCGGCGCCGGTGTCTCCGGTAGTTTCGATATCAAAAACAATTCTTCGTATTGCGCTTGGGACTGCCATAATGACTGTATCTTACTCTTATAATGTAATGAAGAATAGTATACCTTGTAGCTAGTAATAAAAGGCACCAAAACCTCTCGGGTAGCTAGTAATTAGGGTACCGTGTCGCCA
>JAYVXZ010000015.1:0-2702 GCA_043784715.1 Candidatus Adlerbacteria bacterium | reverse complement strand
ACATGCATAGCGACAAAAAACACTACGATATATCGTAGTGTTTTTTGTCGCTATGCATGTATAAAAGTTTTATAAAAAATAAACCGTCGAAATAACTTGGCGGTTTAAAATATGTTTAGAGAGATCTAGGAGTTAAGACCTTCTTTTCTGTATATCCAGTCTGGATCTTCTGCAATTTTATTTTCACAATCGCGCAGCATTGCTTCATCAAAAGGATTTCCGGGTACGACCTTGCGAAGAATATCGACAAACTCACCGTTAGTGATATTGCTTAGCGTCTTTTGATATTTCAACAGCTCTGTTTTTACCGAACCTGGCAAATATTCTTCCCGCCAATCGTACTCAGACATCTCGATACCTTTCACAAAAACTCTCGATCAATTATATTACATTTTTTATACTCCGAGTACGACGGGGATGACGATTGGGCGCTTGTTGGTCTTTTCGAAGAGGAAGCGGGCTACGGCGTCGGTGACGTTATTTTTGACGTAGTCGAAGTTAACCGGTTGCATACCGTGGGTAGTTTCTTCAATTGTTTTTTTGATGATGAGTCGTGTTTGCGACAGGAGGTCTTGGTTTTCGCGCAGGTACACAAAGCCGCGGGAGATGATGTCGGGTGACTTGCGCAGTTTGCCGGTTTTTGGGTTGACGGTTGCGATGATGACGAACATGCCTTCTTGAGACAATACATTTCGGTCGCGTATGACGACTTCTTGGATGTCGCCAATAGAGAAGCCGTCAACGAGTCGAAGACTATTTGGCGCATTCTCTTTCAAACGAATGAAGGTTTGGCCTTCGTCGCGAATTTCGAGTATTGCGCCGTTGTCGGGGATGATTATTTCATTGTCGGCGCGACCGCATGCCCTAGCGATGTCAGCATGCACACGTAGCATGTAATGGTACCCATGCAGCGGCATAAAGAACTTCGGATTTATTTTTGAATGTATCCAAAGCGTCTCGTCGCGGTTAGCGTGTCCTGAGGCATGAACCTCCATCGTATCGCGGTGTATGATGCGTGCGCCCTGGCGAGATAGGTTGTCCTTGAGCTTTTGCACCGAGAGTTCGTTACCCGGCACAACCGAGGAAGAGAGGACGATTGTGTCGCCTTTTTTAATTTTTACGTTCTTGTGAGTCTTGAGTGCCACGCGCATGAGCGCGGCGAACTCGTCGCCCTGGGCACCGGTCGCCAAAATAACGACCTTACTGTCTGGGAGGTGTTCGAGTTGCTCAGCGCCTATGAATGTTTTCTCAGATACTTTGAGCATACCGAGTTGCTTCACGATTTCAATGTTGACCTTCATGCTTCGGCCCTCAATCAACACTTTTTTGCCGACACGTTCGCACACTTCAAGCATGCGCATGATTCGCTCAAGCTGCGAAGAGAAGGTGCCGATAATAAGCCGCCCGGTAGCGCTCGTGATTATCTCGTCGAGATTTTTCTGGACTATGCGCTCAGGGAGCGAGAAGCCGGGGCGTTCTACATTGGTAGAGTCTGCAGCCAAGAAAAGTACTTTTTTGTCTTTGAAGTAACCGAACTCTTTTTCTTCGGTCTCTGTAGGTACGCCGTCGATATGGTCGAGGCGGAGGTCGCCAGTAAAGACCGCGATGCCGTAGGGCGTCTCAATGACGATACCCATGGAGTCGGGGATAGTGTGGTACACCGAGAAGAACTTCACACGAAGACCGCCGACTTTAATAGTGTCTTCTTTTTCGACTTCGTGGATGTCTAAAGGCTTGAGGTTAGGAAACTCTTCCTGTCGCTTGCGGATCATGACGCTCGTGAGGCGGCGGGTGAAAATCGGTGGATAGCCAATGCGGTCGATGATGTAGGGGATGCCGCCGATGTGGTCGAGGTGGCCGTGGGTCACAAACATACCGCGGATTTTGTCCTGGCGCTCTTCCAAATATTTGGTGTTGGGAAGGATGTAGTCGATACCCGGCGTATCGACTTCTTTAAACTGAAAGCCGCAGTCGATGATAATGATGTCGTCGCCATATTCAAACGCAGTCATATTGCGGCCGATTTCTTCGACACCGCCAAGAGGGATGATGCGAATATTGCCGGCCTCTAGTGGCGGGATTACGGGCTCCTCAGCGCTGCCGGTACTGTGGCCGTGGCCATGTTCAGACGCCTCGCGAGGTGGAGGGGACTGGTGCGGACGTGGGCCGTTATTGCGGCCACCACGGCTGTTAAGCGGGCGTCTGCTGTTAAATTTACCGCGACTACCCGAACCTTTAGCGCCTTGTGGTCTGCGTCCGCCTTGCGGTTTTTTTTGTTCTTCTTCCATACTGAATGATTATGTAATTAATGGTAAGTGTAAGTTTGGTTTGTTCTTGAGCATGCGCCCTGCATATTTTCTATTTGGCAAATAGTGACCATACCCGGTCAGTTTCCCTATGCCAATTGATGATGCTCAAAAACCTATCACTTGGGGTTTCTATAAATCCAAGATGTAAGCCCTCAATATCTTTAGGCACAATATACACGAAATCGGGCGCATAGAGAAATACCGCAGGGTGGTCGGCGAGTACGGCTTGGGTAAACTGCTGGTAGAGCGGCTTTTTTTGAGCTTCGTCAGACACCGTGCGCAGCTGAGACAATATCTTATCTACGTTTGCATTGGTGTAGAGTGAAATATTAAGCCCCGGGTCAAGACGCTCGCTGGAGCTCCAAAAGGCGAAGAGGTCCGGCTCGCGCCCGA
>JAYVXZ010000014.1:0-8904 GCA_043784715.1 Candidatus Adlerbacteria bacterium | reverse complement strand
AATGACCGACTGGTACTCGGTATACTTGGCTATTTCACACTAGCGCCGGATAAGTACAACTTGCCATAGCGTATCATTGCCGCTTCGATTATACGGATACCTTTACCTTTTTCGGTTGCGGTATATATGCCTTCTTGGGACTTGAGCAGCATTCCCTCTTTTTTAAGCTTCTCAAGCTTGAGCGTAAGCGTACGAGTGGAGATCCCGTCGAGCCAGCGCTCAAGGTCACAAAAACGCTTCGGGCCTTCAGTGAGCGCGCGCATGATGAGCATCGTCCAGGTGTCAGACAAAAGCTCAGCCGTTTGCGTTAACGGGCACGTTGCCTTACCTTCAATACGTTTAGCTGCTGCGGTGGCCTTTTTCACCATAATAAGCGCAGTATAGCACAGGTAATTTACTTTACAATGTAAAGCTTATGTTCTCGGGTATACAATTTACTTTACTTTGTAAAGTACTAAGTATAGAGTGGCACTTTATCACTAGCTCAAAATTATATGGAAACTACAACACTGCAAAAAGAGTACTCGACCGTGGCCCTAACAAGTTCGGCAGAGAATACCGCCGAAGCATTAACTGCAAATAATTTCGAAACAACAATACTTGCCACAAAAGAAGAAGCACTCGAAAAAATAAAATCCCTAATTCCTAAAGACGCATCGGTTATGAATGGTGCTTCAAAAACACTAGAAGCTATCGGCTTTATCGACTATCTAAAGTCAGGCATACATGGCTGGAATAACCTCCACGAAAATATATTACAAGAAAAAGATGAGGCGAAGCAGGCAGAATTGCGCAAGCACTCAGTAGTGTCAGACTTCTACCTTGGTAGTGTCCACGCAGTCACAGAGACTGGCGAATTGGTCATCGCGTCAGCATCCGGTAGCCAACTCTCCCATCTCGCGTTTACGTCGCCTAACTTGATACTCGTCATTGGTACGCAAAAGATAACCCAAACACTCAGCGATGCACTTGAAAGAGTCGAAGAATACGTCGTGCCTTTGGAAGATACACGCATGCACGAGGCATACAACATGGGCACTACGTACGCAAAGACACTGATTCTCCACAAAGAAAACCCAATGATGGGCCGCAAAGTCCATATCCTACTCGTAGAGGAGTCCCTCGGATTCTAACTACAGACTCATTTGTATATACGGCACGAAAATAAGTAGGCCTATTATCGCCGCTGCAACCGCAGTAATGAGTACCGCCCCGGCCGCAACATCTTTGGTATCGCGTGCAAAGGGGTGGAACTCCGGCGAGGTGAGGTCTATATCTATTTCGATTGCTGTATTAAACGCTTCTGCGGCAAGCACCATACCGGCTGCAAAAATAAGGAGTATCCAGTCGGTACGAGAAATTTCAAAAAAAACACCAACCGTGACTGCAGCGCCGAGTGCGGCCAAGTGAATCCACGCATTGTGCGTAGACTTAAGCACAATCCAAATTCCACGCCCTGCGTGCGTAAAACTTTTAGCGCGCTTAACAATTGAAAATCGCTTTTCTTGCGTTGGCTTTTCCACTACTCAAGTATAACGGATAAAATACCGGGCACTTTGTTCGGGTATGATAAGTACATGTCACTCTGGCGGTGCAAACGTCTTTGTATACCGCTACTCATAGGCGCAGCGCTTTTTACTCTGCAAGCGTTTGTTTTGTGGATATATGGCCAGCCGCCAATCTGCACCTGCGGATACGTAAAACTTTGGGAAGGAGTGGTGCTTGGGCCTGGCAATTCTCAACACCTGACCGATTGGTATACCTTTTCGCACATAATCCATGGATTTATTTTTTACTTCCTACTTTGGTGGCTTTTTCCTCGATTGCCCGTTCTCACTCGCCTACTCTTGGCAATGGGAATCGAGATAAGCTGGGAGCTGCTAGAGAATACCCCGATGGTCATTCAGCACTACCGCCAGCAGGCGCTGGCACAAGGCTACATTGGCGACAGCATCCTTAATTCCCTCTCTGACAGCACTGCGATGATTATTGGGTTTATACTCGCGCGCAAACTTCCACTCGCACTTATAGTAGCTTTTGCTATTAGCATGGAGCTTTTTACCGGATACATGATCCATGACAATCTTACGCTTAACATCATCAACCTCATACATCCCTTTAGCTTTATTTCTCGCTGGCAAACCGGTTCTTAAAAAAGAAACCCGCGAAATGTTTGAATTTTAAGGTGTGTCCATGTGATAAAACCAATAGGTGTTTTCGGTTTCCGGGTCTTCTGCATTGTCGAGCTCTGCTTGCAGTCTTTCCTCCTCAAAGTATGCCGAAGTAAGCGGGCCATCTTCTATACGCATCAGTGATTTAATTTTTGCTTCTTTTACCAACGAAGCCAGTACTTTTGACAGTTGTACGCTGGTAACTTCCTGGTCCATTTCCATGAGCCCGAGCCCTGCGCGCGGCTGGATCAGACACAAATCAAGTACCTTAATGCGCATTTCTGCTTCAGTCATAAGTATCAGCATACAAAAAACCACCTGTAGTTCAGGTGACTTTTATGCTGTTTTTTCGCGTAGTAGGTCCAAAATTATATATAAATAATGCTTTTCTGACACCGGCTGGACCGAGAGGCGGGATCCCAATTCGCGTACGCGCATACCCTTGAGGTTTGGGTCGTTCTTCAGTTGAGCTAACGATATCGGCTCCTTAAATTTTTTAGCAAAGGCGACGTCTACACAAAACCAAATAGGTTTTTCACGCGTTGCTTTTGGGTCGAAGTAGTGGCCGCCCAGGTCGAACTGTGACTCGTCGGGGTGCGCGAGCTTCACTACTTTAGCTAAGCCGTACACGCCGTTTGGTTTGGCGCTTGAATGATAAAAGAGCACACCATCGCCGACTTGCATGTCCTTCATAAAGTTGCGAGCCTGGTAGTTACGCACGCCGTCCCAGGTGTCTGTCTTTTTCTTCTGCAATGCATCGATAGGATACGAGTCTCCTTCGGATTTCAATAGCCAATATTGCATATTATCTTTTATTTTCACTCCACACTCTGTCGGTACGGGACTGGACCTCACTCTTCTGAATATCACTTTGGCGAAATTTTGCTTTATATTCCTCGAAGTTCCATTTTGAAAAGAAATCTTTTGCAGCTTGATAACCCGAAGTATAAAGCTGTTGCTTCATGTCGGCAGTAATGTCGAAGTCGGTCGTCTGAACGCCAAGGGTCAGGATTGGCACGGTGCGCACAAAGTCTGAGTCTTTAATATATCGCGCATCATGCGCTTCCATCATTGTTTGAAATAGTGCGGCAAAAAGCGTGATTGGGCCAAAGATTTTATGCGGTCTTTTTTCTTCCGGGTCTACAAGTTTATAGCCAATGGTCGGCCATGGCGGCGTGTTCGAACCGTCATCAAACAGCCAAACCGGATAATTGCTTAAAATCGCGCCGTCTACTATATATGCAATTCCCTTGATACCTCGTAATTTTATCGGCCTATAGAAGTACGGGATGCTCATGCTCATGCGAACGGCAGCAACCACGTCTAAATCGTCTGGGTTAATTCCGTAGTCAACACTATCTCCCGGCAGGACAAGAAGTTTACCAAGAGAAACATCTGACGCCACCACTTGCAGCCGGTAGCGATACTGTGGCACCTCTGCATATTGCGCAATTATTAAGTCTTTAAACGTTTTTACATTTTTTTTGAGGAGCAACTCGCGAAGCCATGCGCTAAACGCATCTCCTTTATATATACCCTTGTCTATGAGCAAGCTTATAGCCGGCCCGACAAGCGGCACGGCACTAAAAAATGTAGGGTCTTTAAATTGCTGGTAGTCCAGATCGGCCATAATGAGGCGCATCTCTTCTCCTGTGTATCCTGCGGCAATAAGGCTCGCAACAATTGCGCCGGCAGAAGTTCCTGCAACGTTAGAGTACGAATAGCCGAGCTCCTCGGTCGCAACTACAGCACCTACTATCGCACTCCCCTTTACTCCGCCACCTTCAAACACAGCATCTATTTTTTTACTGTTCTCACTCATACGTCAATATTATTTAAATTTGTGAGTCGCCGCGTATCATTTGTATTGCCTCTTGCACCGTGGTCATGAATTGCGCAGGGAAAATGATAGTCGAGTTCTTTTCGACCGAAATTTCTGCCATTGTCTGGAGTGTACGTAACTGGAGGGCCACCGGGTGTGCCATCATAATATCAGCAGCTTCGCCGAGTTTTTGTGCTGCTTGCATCTCGCCTTCTGCTGCCACAATTTTTGCGCGACGTTCACGCTCCGCTTCGGCTTCTTTTGCCATCGCGCGTTGCATGTTGTCAGGAAGGGTAATGTCCTTAATTTCCACAGCGGTGACTTCTGCCCCCCATGGTTCGGTGTGCGTGTCTATCACGTCTTTTATCTGAGCGTTGATTTTGGAAGTTTGCGACAACAGCTCGTCGAGCATGAACTGGCCCACCACATTTCTGACGGTTGTTTGGCTTATTTGGTTTACGGCATCGTACATATCTTCAATTACTACAACCGACTTCATCGGGTCAACAATATGGTAGTACGCGACCGCCGCAATATCTATCGACACATTATCTTTAGTGATTATCTTTTGCGACGGGATGTTCATCGTTATCGTGCGCAACGTCACTTTGGTCATCATCTCAAACAGCGGAATAAGAATGATAAGTCCCGGTCCGCGCACGCCTGTTACTTTACCGAGAAAGAACACTACACCGCGGTCGTACTCTTTAACTACGCGAAGCGACGAAAGTATAAGTAATAAAATAACCCCAACAGCAATCCATATCCATAGCATGGCTCAAGTATATTCCTTTCTAAGCAAACAGCCACTGGTCGCCAAGTTGCGACACTGTGCCGGTTACAGCACAAAAAACCCCAACATATGCCGAGGTATTTTGCTTTTTATTTTTACAATAAGTCTCTTTTATCGTCTCCGAAAGTATCTCGCGCTTCGCCGCCTTTGCGTCCGGCAGAACTCGCCTTTTGTCTATCGTTGGCAAAATTTCCGGGATTATTTTCTTTACCTTGACTGTGTCCTCCTTTGCGTCCCGCCTCGCTCGCGCGAGCACGATTATTCGCAAAGTTAGCGGGATTATTTTCTTTACCTTGACTCTGACCGCCCATACTTGCAATTTCGCGTCTCTTTGCCGGGTCCATTGAGGCAAAGCCTCTGTCTTCAATACCCATATAGTATATGAGAAGTTACTTGGTAAGTATCCGGCCGATCGACTAATCGGCAGAGCTACCGTCTATTCTCACTCACCGCCCCTGAACCCTGGGTGAACCAAATGTTATTTATTTTATAGCATCCATAGGATGTTCCCGAAGCAGCTTCGCGTAGTAGGTCAGGCCTTTTGCGGTTTCTTTTGCCATAGCAAGAACCGCAGGATTTTGTAGTCGGCGCTCTCTGTCGGTTGCGGGGTCGAGCCCAACTTCGCCTACCCAGTAGGTGCAGCACTGCGGCGGCAGCGTAAAGTTCATGAACGACAGGGTTGACATCATGCGCGACATCACCGCCTGCGCCCCGTCTTCGCTGCCTGTGATAACAATGCCGGCCACTTTGTTAAGCAGCACTGACTTGCCGCCGTGGATGAACGCTTCGTCGAAGGCATCCATGCGCTCGATGATACGCTGCATCACACTACTTTGCGCTCCCCACCAAATAGGCGTGGCAAAAAGGATAATGTCCGCTGCTTGAATTTTTTTTGCAATGTCGGGCCACTCGTCGTCTTCGGATTCCCTCAGCCCTAAGCCCACAGGAATGCGCATGTCCGCCAGGCGAATCATTTCGCTTTCAATAGGTGCGAGCGCTTGCATCTGTGCCAGCACCATCTCGGCCACTTCCTGTGTGTTAGAAATATCTGGCCCGTGTTTAAGAGACCCATTGAGCACAAGTACTTGTAGTTTAGTATCCATTATTAGTGTGTCGCTTGCTGCTGAGTCGGCAGCGCGGTTTGTTTAGTAAAGAGGTACACGATAAGACCCGCTTCGACGATGTGGGTTACCAAGAGCAGCACAACTGCCGACCACGTCGCCCCTGCAAAAGGACCCGTGGTGAGGCCATGAACCAAAAAGTCCGGAATAAATGAAAGTACAAGCACGACTGCCGCAACAATAGTAAAGGATTTGTTTGGGTTTTGAGTGAACTTCCGAAGTAGCGCATACACAACGGTGGCGCCGATAGCGCCAAGAATTGAAAACATGATAAGAGGACCAAAAGTAAGCGGGCCGAACGTAGCCGGCGTACCGACGAATGGTTTAAAAATAGACACCAAGATAAGGTTCAACATGATCGACCCGAAAATCGCTAAGAGCGCTGACTTCCACAAAGGCATACTCGACATTGTTTGCATACTTTATTTACTTATATATATGCTGCAATTGTAGCGCTAACTACTTTAAATTGTAAAGCACTCAAAATGACGCGAGCAGCTGCTCGAACCATAGGCCGTAGCCTTTGGACGATGGGTGGAAGCCGTCCGCCGCAAGGTATACGTCAGGTCGCAGCGAAAACAGGTCAACCGCAGGGTCTTTGTAGAGGTTCACATAAGTCGCATGCTGGGCGGCAACCGCTTGGGCAAACTCTGTATGGTACTTCAGCGTGACCCACGTATACATCGGGCGGACAAACCACGGGAAAATTGTCGCGCTGCCAATATTTCCGGCCGACATCACAAATACTCTTTTTGCTTTCGGGAGCGTAGCCAGGGTTAGGCCAAGCTTGTCTGCCGTTTTGCGCGCATTATGGAAACGAACCATGTCGTTTGCGCCAATTTGCACCACAATGAGTCCGTACTCTTTAATTTTTGCCTGGCGAATTTGCGACGGCAAGTCGGCAACTACTGCCCCTGAGGCCGAGTAATTTTCGACATACAGCGACCTAAAGTGCTCAGCCAAAAGCCCCGCGACCGAGTCTTCTGGCCGGTCGGCACCTACGCCAACACCGGTGCTGTCGCCGAGCACGAGGATAGACCTAGACTTGTCCTTGTCGTCTGCTTGAAAAGAGCGCGCGCGCTCAATAAGTGTTTTTGAAATACTGATTTTCTTGTACATGCCTATACCGTAGTAGGAAATAAAAAAAAGGAGTGCTATGCAAAATACATACTTCAGCTTCATCGGTATGCGTATTGTACACTGCCTCCTGAAATTCTCTTGCGCACGAAGACAAGCGAATTGTTACGTAGCAGTCGAACCTTTTATAAACTGGTACTCCTGCCAGGTAAGCCAAATGACCACCACGTCCACGATTGTCAGCAACAGCAGCCACACCGAATGTGTAAACAAAAAACGGTACGATTGATACAAAATAAAAAGCCCAAAGACAACCATTGACGCCGGGTAAAACCACAGCTTCTTGCGCAAGAGCCCGATTATTAAGAAAAGTTTTACCGCCCCGTGGCTTATAAGATAGAACGCCGTGAAGTACTTCGTGCTGACCGTAAAGCTTGTCGCCGCGTGCGTTAAGTAGGAAACCAATTGGTCGCTTGGGTCATCTATCAATTCATTTTGAGTCACCGCCGCCACGACCTTAAGCAAAAAGGCTTGCGTCACAAAAAATGCCGCGAAACCGCCAACTATTTCCAGTGCCGCAAAAATTGCCTTAAAGATGAGGCTATACTTAAAAACGAGCTCTATCTTTTTTTGGTCCATAGTTATTGCAGTCTACACGCTGTCTTTAATTCTTGCAGGTCTTGGGGACTTAGTACCAAACTCTTACTTTGATTCACCGGACTCATGATAGATGTCGGGTTTTCGTTGTGTGCCAAACCTAGCGCGTGGCCAAGCTCGTGGGCAAGCACTCGAACAAAAGCCGTTTGATTGTCGAATTGGTAAATGTCTATCTTCCTGCCGTCGCGGTCGGAGAAGTAGACACCCTCCTCGAACTCAGTGCCGGCAAGCCCGTCGCTGTTTATCATATGCACCTTCTCGTTTATGTTGTCGACGAAGGTGTTGTACTTGGCGACCAGCGCGTTCGTTTGGTCGGCAAGCTGGTTTACCTCTTGCCGTTTTGCCTCAATAGAACTTTGCTTCAGGGCGAGCGCAGCCTTCTCAGCCGTGAGTTTTTCGTACTCGTCCTTAGGCGCGCCACCTTTAGCGTTCCAGTAGTCGACATGGGCGTTGTACGCAGTTTGTGCTTGGGTAAAGTCTGCAACTTCGGCCTTATATGCATTCTCGGTTTGCTGGTACTTCGCCTGCGACGACAGGTATGCCTGCTTTGCAGACGAGGCGGTTTGCTTGGTCACATTAATGTCGGTCTTTAACACGTTGGCAGCCTGCGTCGTTTGCTGGCGCGTGTCATACACTAAGTTAATGGTCAGGCTCCCCGACGGGTCATACACAAAAAGTTTTTTGTTAATTGCAGTATCCCAAATCCCGCCCGCTTTTGTAATGTCGTCTAAGAACTCAGACTTCGACACCCCGAAACGCGGGTCGAGTGTTCCTATGTGAAAGACTATAGGCGCGGCACACGGCACCACGTAAAAAGTGCGGTAGGCATAGACTGCGGCAGTCGCACCGAGGAGGAGGATAAGAAAGTTTTTCCACATACGTGAACTTTAATTTAACATACCGGGGCCGTCATATAGATTCACCTTTTCTCTCATACATCCTTTCATTTCCCAAGAACTGTGGTAGTCTGCCCGCATGAAGATTTTTGTAAGAGGGTTACTAAGCGGTCTATATATATGTGCGTTTGGATTCGGTTTTACTCCCCACGCCCAGGCTTTGGCCCTTTTCGTCCCCCCCGCAGCAGCCCCCTTTAGCGAATCCTTCGACACCTACTCCCCCGGTAGCCTCTACAGCCAAGGTTTGTGGCAAAACAACATCCACACTTGGCAAGTCACCGACCAGGGCTGCTTCGGCGGCGCGGGCAAATGCATCGTTTCGACCGGGCTGAGTGGGGACAATCGTAAGGCAGGTGCCGAACTCTCA
>JAYVXZ010000013.1:0-2731 GCA_043784715.1 Candidatus Adlerbacteria bacterium | reverse complement strand
GAGCGTACCACCACCACGCGGTCGTAGTGGTGGCTCGACAGTTGTAGAGTGTTGAGAATGCGAAAGCGCCGCACGTCGTTGTGCGACCGGACGGCATGGATCTTTACCTGCGACAGGTCGCGGTAGAGGTGGGACACCGACGGGTAGTTTTGCTCGACACAAAAGAGCCCTACGCGCTCGTGCGTTTTTGCATATTCACGCACAATGCCGCTGCAGGCAATGTGGTCACCAAGCCCAACGGGGTGGTATACCAATACGCTGGACATCGGTTAGTTTTACACTATACTTCTAGCCAATGAAAGCCGCTGTTTTAGAAGCAATTAATACACCTCTGAGCGTAAGTGAAGTTGGTCTCACCGACCTCTCGTTTGGTCAGGTGTTAGTGAAGGTTTCAGTCAGCGGAATTTGTGGCTCGCAGCTGCAAGAAATTGGCGGCCACAAAGGTAATGCCGCGTATGTACCGCACCTTATGGGGCACGAAGGCTGCGGCATTGTCGAAAATATCGGCGCAGGCGTCACGAGGGTCAAAAAAGGCGATAAGGTGGTTATGCACTGGCGTAAAGGCGAGGGAATAGAGTCCGACTTCCCGTCGTATGTTTTTAAAAACAAGCTCATCAAAAGCGGCAAAGTCACGACGTTTAGCGAATACTCTATCGTTTCAGAAAATCGTATCACTGCCGTTCCACACGACACTCCCGACGAGCTGTGTGCGCTATTAGGCTGCAGTCTCTCGACGGCGCTCGGGACCATCAACCTTGAAGCGGATCTCAAGATGGGCGAAAGTATCATGATAGTCGGCGCGGGCGGGCTTGGTGTTAACTTACTCAAGGCTGCCAAAATGGTGAGCGCATATCCTATCATCAGTATCGACATACACGACAATAAAAAAGCAGTCGCCGAGCAGTTAGGTGCCGACCTCTACATCAATGCAAAGCGTGAGTCTATCAAAGACGCAATGTTTAAAGCGTTCGGTATCAAAGAGGTCGACGTTATTATAGACACTTCCGGCAACGCAAAAAGTATCGAAGAGACGATGCAGCTGTTGTCGGGCACCGGGCGCTTCATTATGGTTGGCCAACCAAAGCCCGGTGAAACGGTCGAGCTTAAAAACGCGAACCACTTTTTTGGTGGGACCGGGAAGATGTTTAAAGCGACTCAGGGCGGGCAATTTTCACCAAGTGTCGAGATCCCGCGCTATATCAAGCTCTACCAGAGTGGTTTGCTTAACATCGACAACCTTATTACGCATCGCATGCCGCTGGATAAAATTAACGAAGCGCTTGATTTGGTGCGAAGCGGTGGCGCAAGCCGTATCTTGATAGACATGGAAGCGTCGCCGCTCCTGAAAGCATACAAGAAGATGAGCTACATCCGCGCTGCAGAAGAAGAAATAGCGCAGCTGTATTTGAAAAATAAAATAATGAGTTTCGTGCATTTTTATGTCGGTCAAGAAGCGGTCGCCGCAGGCGTATGCGACGCGCTCTCGCCCCAGGACAAGGTTATGGGGAACCACCGCTCGCATGGTCATTACCTCGCGCGAGGCGGCGACCTCAAGGGTATGGTGCGTGAGCTCCTCGGTAAAGAAGGAGGCATTGCCCACGGCAAGGGCGGCTCTATGCATATGATAGACAAGTCGGTAAATTTTATAGGTTCGACGCCTATTTTGGGTGGCGTCGTGCCATTGGCGGCAGGAGCAGCGTTTGCACAAAGCTATAATCGCCAGCGTGCAATTACGGTCGGGTTTATCGGTGACGGTGCCTCGGAGGAAGGCGGCGTGTACGAGACGCTAAACTTGAGCGCGTTATTTAAACTTCCACTTCTTTTGGTTGTCGAAAATAATTTATATTCAGTAAACTCAAAATTGTCCGACCGACGCTCGCCACTACGCGATACCGAGCGCATCGTCACGGGCTTTGGAGTGCGATACGTCAAAGCGGACGGTAACAATTACGAAGATGTGCTCGAGAAAGCAAAAGAGCTGGTAGCATCAATTCGCAAAACAAAAACCCCGGCCGTGCTCGAATGCGTGACGTACCGCCACATGGCCCACAGCGCTCCTATTTTTGATGATGCCCAGGGTTACCGCGAAGAGGACACGCTAGACGTACGCCTCGAAAAAGATAGCCTTAAGCGTTTGCGTCAAACATTACTGCGCCAAGGAATTGCCGAAGAAGAAATAGCGCTCATAGACACCAACACCCGCCAGGAAGTGCTGGACTGTATTGAAGACGCTCAAAAAGCGCCGTACCCAAATGTGAAAGAACTCTACACAAACGTCTATGCCTGAAAGAATTATCAAATACACAGAAGCGCTGAAGGAGGCTACTGACCTCGCGATGGAGCGTGACCAGTCGGTTTTTGTTATTGGTCTTGGCGTCTCATACCCTAACGGCGCGGACGGTACGACTGCAGGACTAAAGGCAAAATACCCAGACCGTATACTCGACGTACCGGTGTCTGAAAACTCCTTTACCGGTATGGCAGTGGGCGCCGCTATCAATGGCCTACGACCAATCGTGCACCACGGACGCATAGAGTTCGCGATGCTCGCATACGATCCTATTTTTACACAAGCGGCAAAATGGAATTATATGTTCGGCGGCGGTAACCCGGTGCCAATTGTCTTACGCATTGCAGTAGGGCGGCAGTGGGGGAATGGCCCGCAACATACGCAGGCGCTGTACTCGTTGTTTGGTAATGTACCGGGGCTGAAGGTGGTTATCCCCTCGAC
>JAYVXZ010000012.1:0-9049 GCA_043784715.1 Candidatus Adlerbacteria bacterium | reverse complement strand
TGCGCCTCAAGTCGTCGCACTTCAATATCAGGCAGTTTGAGGCCCCCATCATTGGTATTAAAAGTGAAAGATCTGTCGCGCGTTAGTTCATTTAGTCGAACTTTACGTAACGATTCTCTACCTTCGAAGATTGTTTTTTTGCCCACGAGACTATCCTTGTGAGTGTTGGCAACGCCATACACGCTCATCTAGAATATACAGCTGCCTCTTTATATATAATCCTCCAACAGAGAGATGTCAAACTCACTACGCGCTTTTGTCGCCAAGTAAGGCACTAATACGCTCAACAATCGGCGGGTGTGTCGAGAAAAGTTTGGTGATAAAACTATGTGCCGCGGCCGCACCGAACGGGTTTGATATATAAAGGTGTGCCGTCGCATTATTTGCCGACAACATTGGCTGGGTATAGCTGCCTATTTTTTGGAGTGCCGAGGCCAAGCCTTCGGGGTAGCGGGTCAGTAGCGCGCCGGACGCATCGGCCAAAAACTCGCGACGCCTTGAAATAGCTAATTGAAGGAGCGTGGCGATTATTGGCGCCAAAATGACAAGCACAATTGCTATGACGGTGACTATCGGGTTTTGCCTCTCTTCACGGTCACGGTTACTACCAAAAAAAGTCGAGCGCCAAAAGAAGTCCGCTATAATCGTCACAAATCCCACGAGCACGACTGCGACAGTCGAGACGAGCATGTCGCGGTTGCCGATGTGCGACAGCTCATGTGCCAAGACACCTTCGAGTTCCTGCTTGTTCATCATACCCAAGAGCCCGGTCGTGACTGCGACCGAGGCATGTGTCGCGTTTCGGCCTGTTGCGAACGCATTGGGCGCAGGGTCGTCTATGGTGTAGACCTTTGGTTTTGGGAGGCCTGCGGTAATGCACAAGTTTTCGACGATTCGGTTGAGCTCGACGAACTCCGGCCCATCTGCAGGTTTCGCCCCCGCCATAGCAATGACGACAGTGTCCGAAAACCAATAGCTAAAAATATTCATCACAATCGCAAAGATAACCGCTATAAAAAGTATTCCGGGGTTGTGGTAGTAGTAGGATATTCCCCACCCCAGAGCTATGACCACAAGAAAAAAGACGAACATGAGCGCCCAGGTCTTGGATATATTTTCGGTTTTGTGCGTGTAGAGTGTTGCCATACTGAAAGTATACGATACAACTTTCATATAAAAAGAAAAGGCAGTACTTACTGCCTTTTTTGTTTGAGAACTTTGACAAGTAGTTTGCGATTTTTAAAACCGCCTAGTTGATCAAATTTCCTATTTTGCACCTGTGCCACTTCTATAAGCGAAATTTTGTAACTTCTCAAAAACTCATGGGTTGCTTCGAACAGGTCTCCTGTTTCCGATATAACAGCTTGTCTGTTTTTTTTCCTAGCACGTACCGCTTTGCGAACCTCTTGTGCCTCCTCAACAATCTTGTCGGCAAGCGCGAGCATGTGCTGATACTCGGTCAGTTTGCGCGTTATGGGGATTTCACCGTTGCGACGAATCTTAGCCTCAATACCATCCCGAACGAGCTTTGGTATCCATTTTTTTCTCTTCAGCATCACTGGGGCCTCCGATATCTTCCGCCACTATAGTCGTTTATTTTAAAAATAGAAACTACCAACTTCCACCGCCTCCACCACCAAAACCTCCGCCCGAGGAACCTCCACCGCCCGAGCCCGATGAGCCTCCTGGAGCTGACGCAAGAGTTGCTGCTGCGCCAGCGGAGAACGAATGCATATCGTTTACAAAAAAGATCGGACTAAACGCGTGGCCGCTTGGGTCGCTATACCAGCTTGGGCCTTGCGTATATATCCCTTCGAATTGTTTTGCCCATGCCTTCTCGACGCCGAGCACCATGGCAAACGGTAGCAACTTTTCAAACAGAGCAGGATTCTTCTCCGGAGCATTATGGAAGTTGATACGGTCTTTCTCGGCGACGTCCATATACAGCTTGAGCCCTTGTATCTTTTCGCGGGTAATTGCGCCTTCCTTCGTCACTTTAGGCATAACGAGCCCAAACAAGACGACAATGGCACCCGACAAGAGCACGCTCACCACACCCACAGTCGTGAGCAGCGCGCCGAAGTACGTAACGACAAACACGAACGCCACACCGCCACCAATGTACAGGTTTCGAATAGTAGAAGGGTCATTGGGGAAATATTTTTTTGCAATAACCGAGGCAATCGTTCCCTTTTTTATTGCAGGCAAATTTTTATAAAACGTGTTCTTCAGATCTGAGAGTTTCACTTTGTGTCCCGTTTCAAACACTCCATTAAGTAAAGCTTTCTCAAAGTCGGGCAAGTCGTCGCCTTCTTTTAGCTTATCGAGTTCGTAGTCAGTATGAGAAAAGATAAGCCCTTTTTCGTCGAGCTTTGTAATTTTTATGTAGCCTTTGGTTGCAAGGTAAATGATCTCCGCTGACACCGCATCGTTGGAGACGCGTTCGTGCAAAACTGCATATTGCTCCAGTGGCGTGAGGTTATCCGGCGAGTCATACTCTGGCACAATTGTCCCCCTCCCTTTGGGGTCGCGACCTTTGTAGTACCAGAGCGTAAACATGCCGAAAAAGACAATGACGGGCAGCGCAACAATCCAATTATCTTTTGCAAAAGCAATAATACTTTCCGTTCGAGTCGGCTGCCTTACTATTCCTTTCGGGAAACCAACGGCAATGGTGAGTCCTTGGCCCGGAGCGTAGGCACTGTTGCTTTTAAACGAAACAGAATTTGTCAGCCCCTTTTCATACGTGACGTCCGTTGCACATGTCTGTGTGCTGCCCAAAAAACCTTCGTAACAGTAGATATGCAATTGGTCTTTCGAAAGCTGCTTAGGCAGTAACACCACTGCACTCGCTTCTTGTACCGGGACCGTCCAATCCAAACCAGTCACGTTCCAGTACCACTCGTCAAAAGAGTCGAAGTAGCCAACCGCTCGCGAGACTGTGTAAGAAATGATATATGTTGTAGCGCCCGACACGAACGCGTTGGGGTCGCCAATGCGAAAGCGGAGATTCCGGCCGCTGCGAGTAGTAGCGAATTTATACGAGACTCCTTTGGCATCGGTGATCGACACGTCAGTAATGCCGATAGACTTATTACCCGAACCGGTCGCGTAGCTCACCGGTATGTCGCGGTAAATACCGTGGTGCGTGCCGTCGACAAATAGGTATTGGATTTTTTCGGTTATGCGTGCCGATGCGTCAGTCTTTAGGGCAATCGTCGTATCGAATCTCTCAATATGCTCGGCAACCTGTGCTCGAACAGGCACACCAAAAACGAACACTCCCGCCAACATGACGATACTAAAGAGTGCTCGTTTCATATAACGATTAGAACTTCACTGACACCGGTTCGCGCGCAGCTGCGTCGGCGTCGCCCAACTCAAAGTATTTTTGAGATTCGAAGTGGAAAGTGCTAGCAATGATGTTTCCTGGGAATACTTGCGTCGCCGTGGTGAGGTCGCGCACATTACCGTTGTAAAAGCGGCGTGCGGCTTGGATCTTATTTTCGGTGTCTGACAACTCACCTTGGAGAGCCAGAAAGTTTTGGTTTGCCTTGAGGTCCGGGTATGCTTCGGCCACCGCAAAGAGCGACTTGAGTGCCCCTGAGAGCATATTTTCGGCTGCACCTTTTGCTTCAGGCCCCTGCGCGTTCATAGCCGCCGAGCGCGCCGTGGTGACACTTTCAAAAACCCCCTTCTCGTGTGCTGCGTAGCCCTTGACCGTCTCCATGAGGTTCGGTATGAGGTCGTAGCGGCGCTTCAATTGCACGTCTATATCGGCCCAAGCCTCCTTCGTACGTTGTACAAGCGTCACAAAACGGTTGTACGAGAATATTACCCACACAATAGCTATTGCAAGGATTCCAAGCACTATATATAGGATGGTCATACCCCTATTTTACCACATTCGCACAAAACGCAAGGGTATGGTATTTTGAGTTTTGCTACCGACATAAGGAGGACTACTGTGTTTCAAAACCACCTTCCTTGCGGACATGAGGAGTATGTTGACCTCTGTCCCGACTGCGTTCTTGAACAACAATATGGTCACATTCCATCGTCGCCCAAGCCCAGAGAAATCTGCATCCATGGCAAAGAATCCGTAAGCTGCCGCTTGCCGCACGCACCATCACTTCAACATTTAATTTGTGAAGAATTGTCTGTCGCCGAATCACAACAATTGAGGGCAATACCCTTCGATATGACTCGCTTCTAGTTGCCCAACCTGTGGCAATCAAAACCCCGACCATTTGGCCGGGGATTTTATTTTGTGTCTATTTTTTTGATGCTAGTACTTCATGTCGCCCCCGCCTTCGCTAAAGCTTCGGACGGGCAAGCATACCTTAGTAGTCCATGTCGCCCATACCTCCCATACCGCCCGGCATTGGTGAGTCTTTTTCTTCTTTTGGTTCATCGGCAATGAGCGCTTCAGTAGTGAGGAGCATTGCGGCGGCTGATGCGGCGCGCTCGAGGCCGGTGCGTGTTACCTTGACCGGGTCAACGATACCAGCGGCAAGCATGTCTGCTACTACTTCGTCTTTCACTGCGTCATAGCCGGCATTGCCTTTTGCATTCTTTACCTTGTCGACAACAACACCAGCGTCCACTCCTGCGTTAATCGCAATTTGGCGAAGCGGCATCTCAAGTGCCTTGAGTAGCACTTCGTAGCCGACGCGCATGTCGACTGTCATTTTGTCTTTGGACTTTGCGAACGACTCCGCAACTTTTTGGGCAGCTTTGACAAGCGCCGTGCCGCCACCTGGGACGATACCCTCTTCGATTGCAGCTTTGGTCGCATTGACCGCATCCTCAATTTTGAGCTTGAGATATTTCATCTCGGTTTCGGTTGCGGCGCCCACGCGGATGACTGCTACGCCACCGGAGAGTTTCGCCAAGCGCTCTTCGAGCTTTTCCTTATCAAACTTTGAGTCGGTATTTTTGATTTGTGCGCGAATTTGGTCGACACGCTTCTCTATTTCCTTTTTCTCTCCTTTGCCGCCGACGATAACTGTCGAGTCTTTGGTAGCAATGATCTTGGAAGCATGCCCGAGCATTTCGAGCGTCGCCGCGTCAAACTTAATACCAACGTCTTCGGAGATAACCGTGGCACCCGTCATGACCGCTATGTCAGCCAAAATTTCCTTCTTGCGGTCGCCGTAGCCCGGAGACTTAATGCCCAGTACGTTAAACGAGCCGCGCAGTTTCGAAAGTACGAACGTAGTGAGAGCTTCGCCTTCGATATCGTCAGCAATAATCACCAAATCTTTTTTGCCGCTTTGACCTATCTTCTCCAGGAGCGGGAGGATCTCCTGTATAGACGAAATCTTTTTGTCGGTCACGAGCACGAGTGGGTCTTTGTAGGACGCCTCCATGCGCGACGTGTCGGTCACCATGTATGCCGAGACATAGCCCTTGTCGAACTCGAGCCCTTCGACTACCTCTTTTTCGATGCCGAGTGACTGAGACTCTTCGACTGTCACCACGCCGTCCTTGCCCACTTCTTTTATAGTGTCGCCAATGATCTTTCCTATTTCCTCTGACTCAGCCGATATAGTAGCGACCTGGCGAATTTCTTCGTCGGTTTGGATTTTCTTTGCCAATGCACGCAGTGCGTCGGTTGCCTCGGCCGCTGCCTTCTCGATACCTGCACGAACGCCCATAGCCGAGAGCCCCATCTCGGTGTGCTTCATACCCTCTTCGACAAGCGACTGGAGGAGCACGACACTGGTTGTGGTGCCGTCGCCCGCTATGTCATTAGTTTTCGTCGCAACTTCCTTAACAATTTCTGCACCCATGTTCTCGAACTTGTTTGAAAGAGTAATCTCCTTCGCGATAGAGACGCCGTCGTTGGTGATAGTCGGGCCACCGTAGCCTTTGTCAAACGCAACGTTGCGGCCTTTGGGGCCAAGCGTGACCTTGACTGCGTTTGCTGCTTTGTCGATACCCGCTTTCAGTGTGCGGCGAGCCTTCTCGTTAAAAATGATTTGTTTAGCCATGCGATTTTGTTGAAATCGTGCCGCGTAACCGTCGATTTGACGCGGCCAAAATTTCTTTTATATGATTATTCAATAACTGCTAAAATACTCGACTCAGGAAGGATGAGGTACTCGACGCCGGCAACTTTTATTTCATCGAAGCCATATTTTGAGAACATAATTCGGTCGCCAACTTTGACCGAAAGTTGGATAAGTTCGCCGTCCTCGTTTCGTTTACCGGGACCAACTGCCACCACCGTGCCTTGCTCGGGCTTTTCTTTGGATGAGTCAGGAATAACGATACCGAAGGCGGTTAACGTGCCGTAGTCTTCCGGTGAAAGTGCCTTGACCAACACACGGTCGCCAAGCGGTGAGACGCCGACTGCACTCTTTACAATAGTTGGCGTATGGTCAGCAGAGCTTATGCGAGCCAAGATCTTTGGCAATGAACTTTTCTTTGCAGGCTTCAAAACTTTTTTTGCTGCCTTACTGCCTTGCTTGCTTACATTTTTTGCTTTGTTTGTTTTTTTCATAGCGAAATCGCGATTACATTAGTAATTGAAATACTCCTCTTAAATTGAGCTGTCGAGACAATCATAGACAAAAATGGTGCATAGTCAACGATATATTGACACAAATAGCATCTTGAGTCATTCTATCTGATGGATGTTAAAGGATTCCCACATGCATATACAGATGACCACTATGCGCAAATATATTGCCATGGCACTAGCAGGCACTCCCGACCTTGAAGCCGGTACGTTTGTCACCATGGGAATTACCGTTGCCTTCTACTACCTGTCACTTCTTGACAGTTTCCATGCGACACTTTTTGCACTGTGTTTTGGCGCCTTCTGTGCATTACTGCCGGACATACTGGACTTCTTTTGGTTTCTTTCCGCTTCTAAAGGAAAAGAGGCGGGCGACCATCATGACCGTTTTAGCCATTCGCCGCTCTGGATACTCATCATGGGTTGCGTTGGCTTTCTGCTTGGTGGCCCATACTACGCGACAATAGGCGCCCTGTGTTTGCTGTGGCATTTTATCCACGACAGCTGGCTTGGCGATAGTCCGTACTTCAACTGGCTTAACCCTATCGGTAAAAATAATTCACACACGCTACCTGTCCCACTTTTGGTATGGCTCCAAAACTGGTTGCAACCCACCAATCGGTCGACCAAAGAGTCAGTACTAGGTGCAGGTGCAGTATTTTTAGCCCTCTTCATCAGTGGATTCCCTATCCTGGGGATGGTGGTTGGACTTGGACATATTTTGTTCTGTCTCACCTTTTGGTCGCGGATGACTGCAACTATACACATTCGAGCGTGAGTCTCGCCCGTCAGGACATACCCTGCCGGGCATTTTATATTATAGAATCGAGGTTTTGAGGGCGTATTGCACCCCACAGTGAACGTGATATAGTACCTCGTAATGACTTTCCACGGCATATTGCCGTATATCCAGATACTTCTTTCCGTCGCACTTCTTGTGTCTATTCTTCTGCAGCAAACAGGAGCGGCACTTGGCGGCGCGTTCGGCGGAGACAACTTCAGCGCTGCTTACCATACCCGCCGCGGAAGCGAGAAGTATCTGTTTTACGCATCCATAGTCATTGGCGTTTTGTTCGTGGTGGCGTCGTTTACGGCGTTCATCCTCCACTAAGTACTCAAAAAACCATCATTCGCTCATATGCGTACTCGAAATTCGGCTTCGTCCGTATCTCCTTCGTTTGTAGACAAAGCGCAAGAAACCGTTTCGTCCTTCTCGGCTAGCGGCAGGCTTTTGTTTTATTTTTTCTCTTCTGTACTTGTTGTGAGTGCAGGTGCGCTTTTGTTTATGCTCAATAACGCGCTCTTGGTGGAAGTGCCAACTCATGGCGGCTCATTCTCCGAAGGTATAATCGGCGCCCCGCGTTTTATCAACCCGGTACTCGCCGTATCCGACGCAGACCGCGACCTAACCTCGCTTGTCTTTTCAGGGTTGCTCAAAGCAACACCTGAAGGTACTTATATCCCTGACTTAGCCGAAAGCTTTACTATTTCTTCAGACGGAAAAACCTATACTTTTATATTGCGCAAAAACGCACTCTTCCAAGATGCGCGGCCGGTCACCGCTAACGATGTGGTTTTTACTATTGCAAAAACACAAATGCCCGCTGTAAAAAGTCCGGAGCGTGCCAACTGGAGCGGCGTAGTAGTGCAAAAAATAGACGACCGAACCGTTTCCTTTACGCTCAAACAAGCATATGCGCCGTTTATAGAAAACATGACCATGGGCATTTTACCAAAACATCTTTGGGACACGGTAGCCGACGACGAATTCCCTTTTAGCAATCTCAACACCTCTCCGGTAGGGTCTGGACCTTTTCGCGTTTCGTCGCTGGCACGGACCTCTGCGGGAGTTCCGGCATCGTATACCCTTGCAGGCTATAGCCGGTACGCGCTTCGAGCTCCGTACCTCAATACGCTCATCTTTCGGTTTTACCAAAACGAGGACGCACTTGTCGATGCTCTTAAAAAAGGTGATGTAAGCGCAGCAAGCAGTATCTCCCCGGCCCGCGTTCCCGAACTCGGAAACCTCAAAGTAAGCAGCGCGCCCTTAAACCGCATGTTCGGTATCTTCTTAAATCAAAACCAATCCGAGGTAGTGCGCGACAATACGGTACGCGCGGTGCTCAGCGACGCAATAGACCGAAACGAGTTGGTGCATGTGGTACTGGGAGGCTACGGCACGCCGCTTGCGGGCCCACTGCCGCCGAGTGTACTCATAAACTCGACTGAAGATGCGACGACCACCAACGCCGACATTGCTTTGAACGCTAAAAACACTCTTACCAAAGCAGGGTGGCAACCGGGACCAAACGGGATACTCCAAAAAACGGTGGGTTCTGGAAAAAGTGCAAAAGTGCAGACACTTACCATCACGCTTTCAACGGGTAACGTGCCTGAACTCCGCGCCGCCGCAGAGTACATAAAGAAGTCGTGGACTGCACTTGGCGCCTCGGTAGAGGTAAAGATATACGACCAAGGCGACCTGGCGCAAAATGTGATACGCCCGCGCAAGTACGAGGCGCT
>JAYVXZ010000011.1:0-2771 GCA_043784715.1 Candidatus Adlerbacteria bacterium | reverse complement strand
CGTAGGGTAGAGTTTATATATGTTTGCATTGAGCCCTTTTAGGCTCCAAAATTTCGTACAGCTTTTGGCCGCTTTGATAGTCGCGCTTGCGTGGGTTTTCGTGCCGGGCGTCTATACCTTCTTTATTTCAGTTTTAATTGTTTGGGCGGCGTTTCGCCTCGACTCGCGGATGGTTGCAGGGTCAGCGCTCGCGTTGTTGGTTCTAATCCCTGTCTTGCTTGCTACCGACAACCAGGACAAGGCTGAGCAGTTTGCGGTATATGTGTTCTTTTTGCTTTCAATAACGGTCGTGCTTCAGATACTCGAGACTTTGCGTGAGCCGAGCTTTGCTTTGAGTCCTGCAGCAAACCACATGCAAATTCTTGTCCCACGCTTTAGGGCGAACCCGAGTAGTTCAGAGGAGCCTGCACACCCGCGACGAAAGCGCTTTCAAGATATGGTCTCGGTTCGAGTGGCACCCAAGCACGACCTATTGCGCGCTCAAATTGACGGTATCATCCCACGAAGCCTCTTTAGAATATAAATTACCCTGGTATATTTTCGAATGTATTTTTGTGCCACTTTCTTTTTCTTTTAGACTAGGAACTTTCTTTCTATGTAGGTAAACACTTTTTTTAATATGTAGCCTTTAAGCATGAGCTTGATGATTTTTCCCATAGCTAAGCATTGTAAAGTAAGCCCGCTAAAGCTTAGGTAAGGGAAAGGAAAAACCGTGCAGTTAGAGCCGCACGGCTTGGATAGGAACAGGGGGACACCAGGAACTGGAGAAGAACGTTATTTTATAGCGGCTATGAGGACGACGCTGAGTTGCCCAAAGCGTGATTCCTGGATTAGGTATCGCGCTGGAGCCGCATTTCCTGTAGTCGAGCCTTGAGGCACATGAAATGCCAGAGAAAGCTGAACAGGTGCCACCGACGGTTGAGTCGGTAATTCCGGCTCCGGTTCGCCGTGTCTTTCGGAGTCCAGTCGTCGCCACTTCAATATATCTTTTTCCATACCAAATGGTCTTGCGGACATTCCTCACCCTTCAATTTATTGGAGCAAGTAATATAATACATTACACAAAAGGTTTTCATCAAGCATCTACGTTGCAAATAATGTTGGTATACTTGAGTTTTATGCCCCAAGACAAACATGGGTTTGAGCGGACCGACATGTGGCGCGAAGGAAAATGGCTCGACCTGTGGAGTGTCGTGCACTTTCTGTCGGGAGTCTCTATTGGATTCGGCTTTCATTTTATACATTTCGGTGGAGTTGCGACTATAGTCATCGTGTTTCTTTTACTTACCGCATACGAGATGTGGGAAGTGATAGTACGTATTGAAGAAGCGCCCACTAACCGCGTAATGGACGTGGTGGTCGGAATGCTGAGTTTTTTGCCGACGTTCTACTTTTTGGACCCAGTACTTTCCACCCCAGTACTGCTCTTTACCTTTAGTAGTATCTTTACGCTAAACGTCGTGCTAAGTGGGTTCGGGTGGAGCGCATCGCAGAAAGCCACAACTCTCGAAGAGCACATGCGTGCGCGGTACGAAAGGCAGCGCCGGAGACTCCTCGCAAGACGTGCACGACTCCAAAAGAAATTCCCCCGCAAAGACAAACAGGGAAATTAATTTTTACTATATTAATTTACAACTACGGATGCAGGTTGATTGTTCGCGAACTCGACTGCAAGCTTAAGCTGCCCTTGGCTGTAAATGTGATGCTGCTGCCGGTTGTAGGCATCGTAAGCGAGAAGTGGACAGCGCCTGAGCCGTCGGCTTTACGCTGGCCCAATTGTGTATCATTACTCGAAAGTATGACCGATTCGTTCGGCGCAAAACCGCGACCATCTATCGTAACGCTAGAGTTGAACGCTGCGTAGTAGGTCGAGGGCTCGATTTGTGGGTAGAAGGTTCCAATTTTAATGGTCAAAGGAATACTCACGTCCGAGGTTGCACCCGCGACTTGTATAGTGCGGCTGGTCCCCTGCCACTCAAACGGCACGAGCATACTGCCCGAGGTAAAAGCGCCGGAGCCGTCGGCGTTTGCTGATGCTGCTGAACCCACGACATTTGAAATACTAATTACTTCGCTCGGTGCAAAACCATGACCTGAAAAGGTTAAAGTTTGGCCCGGCAGCACGTACCACGCCGAAGGGGCTGCCACTGGGTAGTAGCCGGAGATATAGAAATTAGCCGAGGCTTGGTCGCGATGGTCGCCGGTAGCAAGCGCCGTGTAGCTGCCTGCGGGCTTTTGAGGTACGACAACTGGCTTGCCCGAAAAGCTTCCTAGGTCGTTCGTAGTGGCTCCGGCAAGTACCCCACCAGCAATAGACACCCCAACGCCCTCGTGTGGCGCAAAGCCTCCCCCGCTTGCGACCACCGTGCCTCCCGGAGCGCTGGTGTGGCTCGAGAGTGTCAGCCACGGCCCAAATGCGCGACCTATGTGCGGTGAAAGTAAGAAGAGTGCCACAATGAGGGCGAAAAGGAATGTCACAATAGAGTAGGTTTTGTAGGTTGTAGTCATAATAGTAGGAAGTAAATCGAGTAATCGAGTAATATACTAGCCTGACAACCTATTGTAAAGAGTTGAGCTAAAGTCCCGGTGAAGGGTTTGCTATACTACGTATTATTGAATAATACGTAGTTGGCAGCGTACCCATCAACAGTACGCGGCACGATTTTGCAATATCGAATGAAAAAATATATGGGTGGATGCCATTGCGGCAAGGTGCGTTTTGAGGTCGAGACCGACCTCGCCAGCATTCTAAAATGTAACTGTTCGCACTG
>JAYVXZ010000010.1:0-2771 GCA_043784715.1 Candidatus Adlerbacteria bacterium | reverse complement strand
TGCCCGGGATGGGTTAGGACTGATAGCGCAGTTAAACAAACAGATAGACGCGATAGGGGACAGCGCCCTCGCCGTTACTTTGGCGATAGCAGCAATGCAGTCTGAAGAGAGTGGCTTGGGGAATATACCCTACCGTGGTGCAATGCAAAACCTCGCGGATCTGGCACAAAAGCAGATGGTAATCATCGAAGACATTCGCGGCCTATCGTATCGTGCTAACTTCGAGATAACCCAAATTTGCAATCATATCATCGCCAACAAGGGCGTGCTCACGAACCAATACACCACAGAGTTGAACAACGATGTTCCGGTCATGGAAGCCCAGTTTAATAAGAGACAAAACGCCTACGCAGACCTTGAAACAAGCATTGCTGCTGTACAAAAGGAGGCTGATTCACTCACGAGTGCTTCATGGTAGGTATGTTCATGGCGTCAGGAAGGTAGTAGAATATGAACACATACACGAATATGCCCGAACACACTAAGCAGCAAAGCCCGGGGCGAAAAGGAAAGGTTCGTACCATGGCTGTAACGACGTGGGTATCAATTGAGTATATTGCCACCCAAATAGTTGATGCGGTTACTGAAGACCTACGAGTCTTTCGAAAAGAAGCTAATCTTTTTTTGGGCACGACTATTGGCCTGCTCGGCCTCTTCAATTGGAGCACCGGCAAATATTGCGATGGTAACTCCTCTGACTACCTCTCGTGTACTCGACCAACGGTGTACTACTACTATGGCGCATTTGAAATAGCACTTATGGTACTTGGCGTTGTGCTGGTGCTTGTATGGTGTGTTAATAATCGCCAAACAAAGTAACCCTATCACCGAGGGCTCAAGATACATGGTGCACTTCCGTAGTATCATAGGTTTAGTATGAGGAGAATCAATAGAACATACGCGTTTTTTGCTGCAATAGCGCTCCTACTGTTGCTTGTGGTGCCAACCTACGCTGCAGAAATTTCAAATGTGTCTGTCAGTAACTTGACCGCAACAACGACGACAATAAGCTGGTCAACCGACGTCGAAACCGATGCGACTATCAACTATGGCCTCGATACTTCCTATGGGCTGGTGCGCGACCCGACAACAGGCAGTAAAAAACATACGCTGACTATCGGTAATCTTGACCAAGCGACCAGCTACCATTTTCAGGTTGAGTCAGCTGACAAAATGGGTAATAAAAGCGCGACTGCCGGCTTCGTCTTTACAACCACCGGGTCGCCGATACAAAAGATTAAAAACGAAATAGGAAAGATCGTTGATGAAAAAACGCTCAAGGATTTGGCAGAGTTTCTTAAAAGTAAAAAGAACGCTGTTATTAAACCGCCTGCTATTGTGGGAGCACCCAAAGTTGCGCCATTCACGACGAGCGCTACCATCAGTTGGAGCACTGACCGCGAATCTAACTCAATGGTTGCACTGGTCCCACTTGCGCAATATGACTCCGCAGTCAAAGACCCCTACATCATTAACCAAGGCGACCCAAAGGAGTCCACCACAAAGCATATAGTTACGGTTATCGGTCTTAACCCTTCGAGCACGTATCACTTTCAAGCTTCGTCGGAGGATGCCGATGGGTTGGCCGGAGCAACCGAAGATGATACGTTTGTGACAAAATCTATTCGGCCTATTATTAGCAACATTAAGATCTCCCGCATACAGGATACCTCGGCCACGCTCAGCTGGTCGACCGGCAACGTGCTCGCTCAGGGTTTGGTCGACTATACAGACCAGCGCAGTAAAAAAAAGAAGTCGTTTGGCGACCCGGTGTTTACTACCACTCACTCGGTTACATTGACCGGCCTCACATTTGGTACGCGCTACACCGTAGTCGCTCGAGCAATTAACCAGGGTGGCGACGAAGAAGACAGTAAACCGCAAACGTTTGTCACCGTGCGCGATGTAGTGCCGCCGGTTATCTCGAAAGTAAATAACGAGTCGACGCTTTTCCCGAGCGATGATGTAAAAATCCAGACTATTATTACGTGGGTCACTGATGAACCGGCGTATTGTCAGTTATTCTATACCCAGGGCCTTGTCCACGATGCGGCTAATGCAGGCTCGTCGTTGCCGGAGGAGACGAACCCACTCACTGCGCACACCCAGGTGGTGGTCGGGTTTGCACCGGCCAGCGTGTATAAGTTCTGGACTGTGTGTCATGACGTTGCAAAAAATCCGGCGCAATCCGACGATTATGTGCTCATCACCCCAACGAAAGAGCAAAGTATTATTGACCTCATCCTCGCGAACTTCCAAGGAACCTTCGGTTGGGTTAATAAGATAGGCAAATAAAAATTATGGCTAAAACAGCAATACAAGTAGACCACCTGCAAATTACCTACAACCCGGGTCAGGCGAATGAGTTTAAAGCGCTTAACGATGTTATCGCTGAGGTGTATCCGCGCGAATACATTATTCTCTTTGGTCCTTCTGGCTGCGGAAAGTCGACACTGCTTTACACCATTCTTGGCGGTATTACGCCGGCGAGCGGACACATGTACGTCAAAGGGGAAGACATTTACGCGTACACTCCTGCCGAGATGAACCGATACCAACAGGCAACTATTGGTATCGTGTACCAGCAATTCAACCTGATTGCGTCACTTAAGGTGCTCGACAATGTTGCGCTCCCGATGATCTTTCTTAATCGCTCGGTCGCGGATAGGAACGCGCGGGCGTCCGAACTCCTGCGGCGGTTTGGTATTCCTGAGCGCGTGGAAAGTAAATTACCGATGATGATGTCTGGCGGTCAGCAGCAGCGCGTCGCG
>JAYVXZ010000009.1:0-9099 GCA_043784715.1 Candidatus Adlerbacteria bacterium | reverse complement strand
TATCGGCTCAAACGACATACTGAACGCGAGTGCGAGTAATTACGGTATTACGGTCACCGGCAATTGGACCAACAACAACTCCTTCGTGGCACAAAGTGGTGCGGTCACCTTTACTTCGACCGCAACCGGCAAAACCATTACCCAGGGTGCCTCAAGTTTTTATAACCTCACCTTTAATGGCGTTGGGGGCAACTGGGCATTCTCGGGCGCAAATGTGACGGTCAGCAACGACTTCACGGTTGCTACCGGTACGGTCACGATGCCAACTGGAACGACGACGATAGCAGGATCACTGGATGCTTCGACCGGTACTTTTATACACAACAATGGTGCGGTACTTCTCACTACATCAGGTTCAAAAACAATTAACCCCGGAGTGTCGAGTTTCTACGACATGGCGTTCAACGGCTCGGGTTCGTGGTCGTTTAGCGGCACAAACGCGACGAGCTCTCGCAACTTCACCATTACTGCCGGCGGCGTAACACTGCCATCGGGGACGCTCGCAGTGGGTGCAACGTTTGCAAAAAATGGCGGCACATTCACGCACAACAGCGGCACGCTCAAGCTCACTGCTTCGACTGCGCAAACGCTCACGCTCGGCGGTTCAAATACGTATAACCTTTTGTTTGCAGGCTCGGGTACTTGGGTAATAAGCGATGCCAATGCGACGTCGTCAAACACCGTGACCTTCCAAAGCGGCACGACGACGCTCCCGACAGGCACCTTTGCCATTGGCGGCTCGCTCCTTACCGCCGGCGGTGCATTTAGCAACAATAGCGGTACGGTCCGTATGACAGCAGCGTCAACAGGATTTTCGGTCACACCGGGTGCTTCAACCTTTTACAATCTAACGTTCGACTCGACCCTTGGAGGCTGGACGATTACCGGCAATGCAACTTCCTCAAACAACTTCAGCCTTAACAACGCTTCCGCGTTCACGGTTGCCGCCGGCACAACACTCGCGGTCGGCGGTATATTCACCAACAGTGTCGGCGGTTCTGCTACAACATTTGCATCTTCAACTCTGTCTCTTACTTCAGGTACGAGCTACAGCCTCAACACAAAGTCCGGCGGCGCGGATATCTACGGAACGCTCTCAATTGGCGCCTCTACGAACATTCGCATGTGGAACTCCTCCGCTGCCATAACAACCATCAACTCAACAGGGTCACTGTATTCGCAAAATCATGCGGGTGTTAGTGGAGTGCTTACTATTTATGGAGCGTTTACCAGTTCGAGCAATGAATACTGGAGCTACTCGAATGACTTCGATGGTACGGTACTCTTGGGTGGCAGCCAGCGCCAAGTGCAGGTACAAATTGCAAGTTCATCGACGCTTACTTTTAGCGGCGGAACATTGAAAATATTCGGTACGACGACAGCGTCTACCACAGTGCAAAATCAGGGTACGGGCGCATATGCGCTGAGTGTGACTTCCGGAACGCTAAATGCACAATACTACACGATAGCAAACACGAACGCTGCAGGCCTATCGCTGTCAGGCACCACGACCGTTGCATCGCTTAGCAACGGTAGCTTTACGCTTTCGCAAACAGGAGGAACATCGCTCACTGTTGCGGCAAGTGTTATTAATCAAAACCCTGCACTGCAGTTCCAACAAAATCGTTTTGCAACATCGTCGGGTGTTGCAAGCGGATTTAACGTCACCGAGATCGGCACGCCTACCTCATACTGGTGGTTCAGGAATCATTATGGCAACTTAGCCGGCGAAGCTTTTAACAACGATCCTGGTGGCAATCCTGGCTTCATCCGATGGGACGACTCCGGTTACAACATCACCGTCGCCGGCCACGTCTACTCCGACCATGGCGTGACGAATATCGGTAACCCTCCTTGCGATGGCACAACGGCGGTCGTTACCATTTTGGTCGGTTCGACAACCTACTCCGGCTCTTGCGGTGTGCTGACCAGTACGTACAGTATCCCGAACGTACAGTTTTCCGGCGACGTGGTCATGACGGTGTATCTCAAAACGAACGGCGGTAAGCGCGCCGTGACCGTGACTAGAACACCGACCACTAATATTTCTAACCTCGACTTGTACCAAAACTCACTCATTGTTCGCCAGGAAGGAGCAACTCCTACCACCATAACCGACCTTGCTACATTCGATTCGTCGAAAGACTCGGATATTTTCTTTACTGCGTCGAGTACTAGCGCGACGCTCTCTACGCAGCCGGATACCGAATTGTATGTCTGGGGAGGAAAGACATTTGCACCGGGAGGTAACGTGACGTTGCGGTCAGGCGGGTCGGGGAGTGCACTTGACGGCCGCTTGTACTTGGCTGCTAACGCAACATTTACCGCAGCCGGCACGCAGTCGCACTCGATCGGCGGCGGGATGACGCTTTCCTCCGGCGCGGTGTTTACGCCAGCAAACTCCACGCTTACCTTTACTGCAACTACTACCGGTAAGTCTATTACGTCCGCTTCAGCGCTTGCGCTTTACAACCTCACGTTTAGCGGCACGGGAGGTCAATGGTCACTCGATAGCGGTGCGGGCGCTACAACTACCGTTCAAAATGTGCTGACGCTAACCGCAGGCGCATTGATCGGAACGGGAGATATGATAGTGCTATCGGGTACCGTTACCGGAAGTAGTGCTATCGCCATGACCGGCGGCACGTTTGTAGTAAGTGGTACGGGCAACTTTGGCTCCAGCAATGCTTGGCAATTTAGGAATCTCACTTTTGGTGACGGGATTCAGACAAGCACTTCAACCAAAATAAATTCCGGCACGACGACAGTGACCGGTGTGCTGACCGTTGCGGCAAATCAGACGCTTATGGCGGGATCGTCCCCTTGGGTACTGACGGGTGGCGGTACTCCATTTGTAAAAACCGGAACATTTGTCGTGCAAACCGCGCCGTTTACCTACTCGGCGACAACCTCGACGAGTATTGTCTATACAACGTATGCGGCACTCACTCTCGCTCCCTCCGGCAGCGGCAATCCTACGTACACCTTTGGCGGCGGTGCGATTTCGCCGACCATGAGTAGTCTTACCATGGGTGACGGCGTCAATGGCGTTATTGTATCGGCCACAACGAGTGACCCATCAATTGGCATTTCCGGCAGTCTGCTTATAGGCGCAAACGCAACATATGTGGCATCAAGTATCGGAACACTCACTATTGGAGGCAATTGGATAAACAGCGGTACATTTACAAACTCCAATGCAGGGGTCATCTTTAACGCGACAACGACCGGCAACACGGTGCAGCCGGGCAACTCCTCTTTTTACGACCTGACCTTCAACTCAGCCTCGGGCGGCTGGACGATAACCGGGAATGCTACTTCGACGCATAACACGTCGCTTTCGAGCGCTTCGAGCTTTACCTTGTCGCCCAACACAACACTGGCCGTCGGCGGTATATTCACCAATAGCGTGGGAGGAGCGGCTACCACTTTTGCATCTTCCACACTTTCTCTTACCTCCGGCACTAGTTACAGCCTCAACACAAAGTCCACTGGCGGCGACGTCTACGGTACGCTCATACTTGGCGCTTCTACTAATATACGCATGTGGAATTCCTCGGCGGCTACCACTACGGTTAACTCCACAGCGTCCTTGTACTCGCAAAACCACGCAGGAATGAACGGCGCTCTGAACATATACGGGGCATACACCCGAAGTTCGGGAAGCGACTTCTGGAGTTACGCTACGGACTTTGATGGCACCGACATTTCCGGTTCACCGCGTAAAGTAAACGTGTCTATTGCGTCGAGCTCTACGGTAAGTTTCTCGGGCGCCGGCCTCAATATTATCGGCACCGCCAACGCCTCTACCACTATCCAAAACCAAGGAGTCGGAGCATATTCGTTGAGTATGGCGAACGGTACGCTGAATGCGCAATATTATCAGTTTAGAAATCTGGACGCGAATGGTCTGAACATCTCGGGCGCTCCGACTATCACATCGCTCAGCAACGGCGATTATATACTGAGCGCCGCCGGCGGCACGTTGATAAAAGTCACCGGGTCCGTTATAGATGCAAACCCGCTCAAAATCATTAAATATGTCTCATTCGCCACCACGACTAATATAACCGGCTATAACGCAACGGATGTCGGCGTTACCGGAAGTTCGTGGAAGTTTAACTTGCACTATGGCAACTTGGCCGGTGAAGCATTTAACAATGACCCGGCAGGAAACCCGGGGTATCTTCGCTGGGACGATAGTGCATCTCAAATTACTATTTCGGGCCATGTTTACCAGCCGGACACGACGACAGTGAGTACAGTGTGCGACAATATTACTCAAAACGTAAAGCTTGTCGTTGAAGGGGTGACGAGCTATACGACTTCCTGCAACAGCTCCACCGGAGCATTTAGTATTTCGGCTATTTCGTTTAACCCGGGCGACACGCTGACACTGTACCTCAAAACCAACGGCGGTAAGCGTGCTGCAAACGTGTCCGTCGACCCTATTTCGAACATTTCGAACATGGACCTATACGAAAACAGTGTCATCGTTCGACACGAAGACGTGAACCCGATAACTATTTTGGCCATGTCACAGTACTCGAATATTAATGATACGGATATTCCTTTCACCACCACCACAGGCGCTACAAGCACGCTGGTTCTCCCACCGAATACGAAGCTTATCGTCTGGGATGCTAAAACATTTGCGCCGGGCGGAGCGGTCACTATTCAGTCGGGAGGCGGAGCAAACACCTATGACGGTTCACTGGAAGTACGCCCGAATGCTGTGTTTACTGCGGCAGGTACACAAGTGCACTCAATTGGCGGTAACCTAACGTTCGACTTGGGCGCAACACTTACAAGTGCAAACTCGACCTTTGCGTTTACCGCGACAACGACGGGAAAGACTATTACAGTGCCAAATGTATCCACTTTTTACAACGTGACCTTTAATGGAGCGGGGGGTAACTGGGCATTCGCCAGCAGTACGGCAACAACCACAAATGACTTTACTGTAGCGAACGGTACGGTCACGCTACCGACAGGGACGCTGTCGGTTGGCGGATCGCTTAATAATTCAGGCGGTACGCTTACACACAATAATGGTACGGTCCTCCTCACTTCAACGGCAAGCGGGAAAAATATTCGCCTTGGAACCTCTACACTCTATAACCTGACGCTCAATGGCTCAGGCGGCGCATGGTCGTTCCTCGACACAAACGCGACAACCTCAAACAACATGAGCGTGACCGCCGGTTCAGTAACGCTACCGTCGGGCGTGCTCGCAATCGGCAGTTCGTTCAATAACTTCGGCACTTTCACTCATAACTCTGGCACCATCAAAATGACGGCCACCGCGACAGGTAAAAATGTACAAGCCGGTAGTTCGAGTTTCAATGCGCTGACCTTTAGCGGCATTGGCGGCGGATGGACGTTCCTCGATGCTAACGACACGGTACTCAGCGACATGGTAATAGCAGCCGGTACTGTCGTTCTACCTTCCAGTACGCTAACCGTTGGCGGGTCGTTTACTAACACCGGCGCGTTTACCAGCAGCACGAGCACGGTCACCTTTAACGCGACGGCGACGGGTAAGTTGGTCACTCCCGGCAATTCCTCCTTCTACAACCTTACCTTCAACTCCTCTTCCGGAGGCTGGACGATAACGGGTAATGCTACTTCGACGCATGACACGACGCTTACGAGCGCTTCGAGCTTTACGCTGGCGCCAAATATGACGCTTGCTGTCGGTGGAACATTCACTAACGGTGTCGGCGGTGCGGCTACGACCTTTGCTTCTTCTACGATTTCTTTAACTTCGGGTACGAGTTACAGCATTAACACAAAGTCAGCAGGAGGGGACGTGTACGGCACACTGATACTTGCCGCTTCTACGACGATACGCATGTGGAACTCCTCTGCTGCAACCACGACATATGCCTCGACTGCGTCGCTGTACTCGATGAACCATGCAGGTGTCAGTGGAGCCCTCAACATATACGGTGCATATTCGCGAAGCTCCGGGAACGACTATTGGGACGATGCGATTGACTTTGATGGTACCAACATTTCCGGTAGCCCGCGCAAAGTGAATGTGTCTATCGCTTCGAGCTCAGTATTGTCGTTCTCGGGAGGTACGCTCGATATAGTAGGCATAGCCACAGCCTCGACTACCATACAAAACCAGGGGTCAGGCGCATATTCCTTTGCGGTGTCGGGCGGAACGATTAATGCTTTGTATTATGAAGTACGCAACGTAGACACAAATGGTCTTAACCTGTCGGGTACGCCGGTGGTCACATCTCTTGCCAATGGCGATTATCTTTTGGGAGTCACGGGAGGCTCCATGATAACCGTCGCTGGCAGCGTTATTGACGCGAACCCTAGCTTGCATATAACTGGAGACAAGTTTGCGACGAGCTCCGGAGTCAGCTCCGGCTTCAACGTCAAGCGAGCCGGCACGCCGCAAAGCGCATGGACATTCTCGCAGCATTACGGTAACTACGCCGGCGAAGCATTCAACAGCGACGGTGCAAGCGCCTGTGGCAATATCCGTTGGGACGACTCCTCGTGTCTGTTCGTGAACCAAGCGCACTATCGCTGGCGAAATGACGACGGCGGGGAAGGTGCATTGGCGAGCAGCTGGTACAACGGGTCATGGACGTATCGTAAAAAAGTCGCGGTGACAAACCCAAACACAACGTCGTATACGAACTATCCTGTCAAATTTGTCGTCACCTACGACTCAAGTATGAACACCAACTTCAGCGACTTGCGCTTTACGGACTCCTCGGGCACTACGTCTATTCCGTACTATATTGAAAGCTCGGTTGCGTCCGCCTCATCCACCGTGTGGGTCAATGTGCCTGCGCTTGCCGGGTCGGGGAGCGCTACTATATATATGTATTACGGCAACGGTGCTGCGACAGACGCTTCTTCCGGCAGCAACACATTTGGATTTTATGACAGTTTTGATAACAACAACCTCACCGGCTACTCGGGAGACACTGCCACAAAGTTCAACACCGGGACATCCTTTGCGCGCATAGGCACCTATGGTTTGGATGCGGGCACCCACGTTAATGAAAAAACAATCAACGGTATCTACCGCACCGGTTCGCAGACCGGACAAGGAAAGACGATTCGCTTCTACCAATATGTTGATGCCTCGCAGTCAGACGAGCCGTGCACGCTCTTTGGCGTGCAAAGTGCGGGCAACAACTACGCCGTGTGTCTGGACGAGTATCCTGTCCAGGCAATTGAGATAGTTAAAAATGTTACCTCCAACGACGGTAGTGGTACCTTAATTGCGTCAACGACAGCTAGTTATACGACCGGCTGGTACGAAGTGTCTATTGACTGGCTCAGCACCAACGCGATAAATGTGACTGTCTACAATCCAAACGGTTCGGTATTTGCGACGCTTAACACCACTGATAGTACCTATACCTCCGGAGGTATGGGCTTCTCATACTGGTTCCAACATGGAGGTTGGGACTATTACACCGTGCGCCCGTATGCCGCTTCAGCGCCGACAGCTATCTTTGGCGCAAAACAAGCTAACAGTGGTGCGACATGGGCTGCAGCTGAGGACACTGCGTTCGGTGCACTTTCAACCGGCTCAAATATTCGTCTACGTTTTTCAGTGCAAAACACGGGCTCTCCTCTAACTAGTGAGAACCTCAAACTTCAAATTGCGCCAAAGGGTGCAGCACTTAACTGCGAATCGGTGGCAGCTAGTAACTATGTTCCTGTTCCAGTAGCAGCCAGCTGTGGTGCAGCCGCAGCGTGTATGACCTCGTCAAGTCAATTCACTGATCTCGCAAGCACTTCGGGTTCACTTACATACCCGGCTTCGATGAATTTTAGTCAGGGCGAGATGATGCAGAATGCGTCTAACCAAACCAACGGTATCCCGGTCGCAACAAACGCCGCTACGGAGGTAGAATATAATTTTCAGGTGACAAGCAACGCTACCGGCAACGCCTATTGTTTCCGAACAGTAAATGGCTTTACTGACCTTGACAGCTATGACCATGTTGCACAAGCGACGATCCTACACGCGCCAACGCTTGGTACTATTTCCTTTAATAATGGACAAAATATCACTCTTATTGAAGGTACAACGACGACAGTCGTTGCATCAAGCACAGTTACGGACCTTAACGGCTACGCGGATATGGTCTTTGCCACGAGTACTTTCTATCGCACAAGTGTCGGTCCGTCATGTGCTGCCAATCTAAACAGCTGCTACCAAGCAGCAACGTCATCGTGTTCATTCTCAAGTTGCTCGGGCAATTCGTGCACGCTCACCTGTACTGCACAACTGGAATATTTTGCAGATCCGACAGACATCGGCACCTATGCAGCGGATCACTGGCTTGCCACGATGGCTGTGCAAGACTCAACTGGCTTGCGAGACACCCAAACGATTTCGGGAGTAGGAGTCAATTTACTTACGCTCTATGGTTTGAAACTTAACACTGCCAATATTAACTTTGACCCGCTCTACCCCGGCACGTCTGCTACCACCACCGCTACCACCACTATCATCAATACCGGTAACTCGCCTATAGATATTCGACTCTCCGGTAGCGACCTGGCAGGCACCTCTGACAGTATCCCGGTTAATTCGCAAAAGTATGCGACGAGTACGTTCGCGTACGGCACCTGCTTAACCTGCCAATTACTCAGCGGTACGGCAACGAATGTACCTGTTAGTATTCCAAAACAGACTTCCACCTCTACGCAAAGCACCAGTAACTTGTATTGGGGCATAAGCGTGCCGCTTAACAAGTCGGGCACGTACACCGGCTCTAACACCTTCACCGCGGTAGGTATTGGCGGCTAAGGCCGCGCCCAAAGTACGAACGGGCCGAATCTCAAAGGAGGATTCGGCACGATTCAGCAGAATCGCATGATTTCAAAAAAACAGATGAAAAAACACTTACAAAAAATAATACAAGATGAGACCGTTGGCTGGTTTATTCTTGGTACAGTCTTATTAGTAGCGTGTGTTGTCGGCTTGTTCGTGTATAGCAGTGCGGCTAAGCAGCAATTTGCACTTGTATATACTCGCTACTCTGTTGTGGCGTCGGTTCAGCAAAATGCAACGTTCGTGCCGGGAGCCGAAGCAAACCCGCTGCGTCA
>JAYVXZ010000008.1:0-2784 GCA_043784715.1 Candidatus Adlerbacteria bacterium | reverse complement strand
TTTTAAAGTTCTCGAAGTTCTGTGTTTTGTGACCGGTAGCTCCGCACCACACTTTGTATTCTTCATAGAGTAGTAGGTATGATATGAACGAGCCAGCCGATTCCTTGTACTGTTGGCTCAGAAACATGGCGGCGTTAGAAAGCAAGTTCTGTAAACCAAATTGCGTGGCGTCAGTCGTCGTGGTCTTGGGGAATTGAAAGCCTCGTGCCTTCAGGCGGATAGCTCCACGCCATGCCCAGCTCAAAATTGGGGATAGCTCTTTCTCGATGAGCTTGTCGGTGAGATACACATCGCGCTTTTCGGGTGGTACTTGATAGATAAGTGGCAGAATGATGAGGCGACGCATGAGGCCATAATTAAAACCAGAAAAAGTGGGCATGTCATTGGTGGAATAAATGAACCTCGTCGATAGTTCTACTTCGCGCGCTTTCTCATAGAGATTGCGAACGGTTTGCAATCCGCCCGACACGAGCGCTTTGAACTTGTCGCTCTTTAGGTAGTGGCTTTCTTCTTCCGTGCATATATTCAGGCGTTTGGTAACAAGATTCGCCGTGGCAAATTGGTCAGTCGTCAGCGTTTCAATAGAATAGGTGCTGCAATTATCTTTACCTATCATAGCCATGAGCACATTGAGTATCACGCTCTTGCCATTTGATCCCTCGCCTACCAGAAAGAACGAACTCTCGGCTTTGACTGATGGCAAGAGGCAGTAGCCAAATATCTCTTGGAGTAGGTCGATGTCTTGGTAGTTGGTAACGTAGCCTTCGGGTGCTTCGCTTCGTTCTTGGGGAGATATTTCTTCAAACGCGGTCGCTTTCTTCACTATCACTTGCGAGAGGAAACGTAGCCACGCGTTAGGTTGAAAGGGTGTCTCTAAGTCCTTGCGTGACATAGGGAGTGAATAGAACGCCGGCTTGTCTTGGCTTTTCTCTTCAAACGCCAGAGTGGTGGAGTTGAGGAGGCAATCAGAAAGCGCGAGATAGGGTGTGTAGAGGCGTTCCATAACGCGATACGATTTGAGCTTCACTTGCTCCATAATTTCCGTGACCATGGCCATCGTTATGCTTTTCTTGCTTCTCGCTTTAATGTAGTCATAAAAGTAGACAAGCAATTTGCGCTGTCCCGCTTTATCGACCGGATATATTCCCGTCATCGGGTCATAGAGCGCGAGCATATCGGCCTCCCTGATATACAGTAAACTCGTGGCATGCGAGGGGTCTTGTCGAAACGCGTCCGCAAAGTCTTGGTTATTGGTCATGAGGTCAGATTGCGCCATAGAGTCGGGTGATGGTAGTCGCAATTATGATTATGGCGCGAGAAGTCGCCACCCAACAAAAAACCACATTGCAAGACTCATGCTGAGACACAGACGCTTGCGAGCGAGAAATGGGGCTTGTCATCCCATAACCGGCTCGTCGTCTTAGTCCCAAAGACTTACAACGTGGTTGCTTATTGCGTGACGATTGTGTGGTGTGTTGTTGTTGTATGGTGACAAGCATACGAGGTGACAAGCTATCGTTATCGTTATTTTATTGGTGCAATAAGTATACCACGTTGTCGATTGACTGGCTAGGAATTGTCAAGGAGCGATACTGGAAATACTGTGGATAAGCTTCTGGCGTTTCGTTTTCCACGCCTTGATCGCGTTCGCTTGTCGCTCTTCCGGTGTCTTGGCCTCGTTGAGGGCACGCATACGTATCGCCCGACGAGCGTTAGCGTGCTTTGCGCGTTTGAGGAGGTCGGCATCTTGTTTCGATATGATGGGCATACGGTAGTATAGTTACTAGTTACGAATGAATAACTTTATTGCCGTATCGGCATAATGAGGGAACGGATGTCACTACCGGCTTCAATCTTCAGTGGCTTGTTCTCTTCAAAGAATGAGAGTGTGACGCGCGCGTTCTTGGTTGATATTTTCTGAATTGTGGTGAGCAGTCCGATAAGCAGATCAACGTCAAGGATTATGGTTTTTGCTTCTCCTTGCGGCCATACTTGATTTGTTTCAGGATACTCGTCCGCGTCAAGCGGAATAAAGGGAACGGATTGAGAATCATGCGATAGGGTAGTGTCGTTAAGGTCAAGTATATCATTGTATTTTTGTTTTTTAATCGCGTCAAACGCGCTTGACGGAATCAGCAGCGGCTTCTCAACCGGCACATCCAGCTTAAATTCAATCAGCCGGAAACTATCGGTGACCGTGGCGGTGTTGTTGTTGAGGTAGATGGCGTTGAGGTTGGGTCTATGCTTGCTATTATTCTTTGTTATCTTGGTGAGTGAGAGAATCTTTGGGGTGAGGGTTGGCATAAGGGTTAGGGGTTAATAATTTAATAAAACTAAGCCAGCTATAACAAGGGGGACAAAAAAGCCTGAAATAGGTATCAGTATATTATCGTATTTTGAATTTAACCACACGATAAAAGCGGTGTAGAGAGCAATATCTGCCATTATTAAGATGCTCAGTCCGAGAGTGTGCACGTCAGAAAGATTTGCGACAACGATAGTGTTTGGCATAGGAGTTGGGGGTTAAAAGATTAAATGTTTGGCAAAGTCCATGTTGCCGGCAAGCAGTATGAACCAACGGTTAGCTTGCTCGTTGGTAATGGCTTGAAAGGACGTGGCGCGAGTGTGCTCGTTATTTTGACCAACTCGCTTGCTTACTGAAACATCGAGATTTTTTTGGGTTATGGTGTAGCCATTGTGGTAGAGTGTTTGCATAGGGGTTGGGGTTAGGGGTTATTGAGTAAGCTTTTCTACTTGGGTTATAAAAAAGAGATTGACGTTACG
>JAYVXZ010000007.1:0-2787 GCA_043784715.1 Candidatus Adlerbacteria bacterium | reverse complement strand
TATGAATACTTCAGTCCTCACTAATGATGAACACTACAGGCTTTTGGTCGAAAACATAACGGACTACGCAATAATCACTTTAGATACAGAAGGGAATATTACCAGTTGGAATGTTGGTGCACAAAGCCTTTTGCAATATACGCCCGAGGAAACACTTGGGCTTCATTCGTCTATTTTTTTTACCGAAAATGACATTGCGCAAGGTGCCTACGAAAAGGAAATGTCTAATGCAAAAACGCTTGGGCGTGGCGAAGATGAGCGTTGGCACGTGCGCAAAGATGGTACGACGTTTTGGGGGAGCGGCATACTTTTTCCTATTCGCGACGGTAACCTACTCATAGGTTTCGCAAAAATTTTTAGAGACCGCACCGAGCGTATGGCACACGAAAAACGCAAGGACGATTTTGTTGGCATAGCGGGGCATGAACTTCGTACGCCGCTCTCTATTATCAAGATGGGTATAGAGCTTTTGATAATGAAAACAGATAAGCCCGACCCGGCTATAGCGCACGAACTCCGAAGTATGGACGAACATGTGGATAGGCTCGCGCATATCATCACCGACCTTCTAGATCTGTCTAACATTTCTGCAGGAAAGCTTACACTCAACAAAAAACGTCTTAACCTCACCGAACTTATGACCACTGAAATGTTGCCACATTACCAAACACTATTTAAAAATCATACAATATTTTTTGACTCCCCGAATAATGTCGAAGTGCAGGCTGACAAAGACCATCTAATTCAGGTGCTGTATAATTTGCTTAGCAACGCGGTCAAATATTCGCCACACGCCGATAGTGTCGAAGTGGTTGTCGTAGACTCTGAAAAATTTATAACAGTCACGGTCAAAGACTTTGGCGTAGGAATACCGAAAGAAGAGCGAGAGCGAATTTTCCAGCGATTTTATCGAGTAAACAACAAGCATCAAAACGTGTCAGGTATGGGTGTTGGACTATATATAAGTCAGGAAATAATTAAAGCGCATGGCGGCACAATGGGCGTGCTCGATTCTAATGGTCCAGGTACAAGCATGTATTTTACTTTGCCTGCAACGTAGTCTTCCTTCAGCTACATTTGCTCTACAGCGTTTCTTCATCTGTGACACACTCCTCATTGCTATCCTATCTACTGAAGCAACTGACAACTGCAGTCACATTATTAGTAAAAGTATTTTAGTAAAATGTAATACAAAATATGCAAACAATAGTAAAACGTATAGTTCTAGGTGCGACTATGAGTGTAGGGCTACTCACTGTAGCTGCAAGCGCTTCAACGGCGATTGTAGTCACTCCTGCTAATCAACAAGGATGGTCAACCGCCGACACGCGCCCCGGGGGAGCGGTAAATTTTATCACTGACCCAACGTCACCAGCGCCGGCAGGAGCGCTGCAGCTTACCACCGACCTCACCACTACTGCTAAGGCGCAATATTTGCATGCCGCAAACACGCCGCTTTCGAGTGTTACTGACCTCAGCTATTACACAAAACAAAACTCGGCATTGTTCCCGGGTGGGGACCCCTCGTATCAGTTGCCTGCCTTCCTTAATGGCACAAACGGATTTACCACCCTTGTCTTTGAGCCATATCAAAATCCTCTGCAAGGTGCGGTGGTGCCCGGTGTCTGGCAGAAATGGGACGTGAGCGGCGGGCTCTTCTGGTCAACACGAACAGTCACCTGTTCAAACGGCACCATAGTTGGTACGCCGGGCGGACCTGCATCGTACACACTATCGCAAATTCAAACGATGTGTCCGAGTGCAGTAGTGCTAGGCTTTGGAGTTAATATTGGTTCAAACAATCCCGGCTATAACGTCGAAACTGACCTATTTAACTTCAACGGTACCGTGTATGACTTCCAAGTGCACAATACTCCGGTTACGAAGGAGCAATGTAAGGGCGGTGGGTTTGCAAATTACACAGATGCAAACGACCAGCCATTCAAGAACCAGGGCCAGTGCGTTGCTTTCACTAATCATCAATAGCAGATCAAGGTCGATGAAATAAAAACACCGTTCACCACTGAACGGTGTTTTTATTTTGCTAGTATTGCTTCGCACTCAGGTTTACAAAAAATTACCGGCGATGTATCTATACACTCCAGACACTGCAACATCTTCTTGTGGCAGTCGCCATAGGCACAGTTGGTAAAATTCTCGGTCTTAGAGTCGCACACTTCGCACACGCCAACCACTTCGTATGTGTCGGCATCTTGTTCGAGCATGCGTTCGTCAAAAACATAGAGCGAACCTAAAAAATCTTCGCCAGGATACGCTTTCATGTAGGTGCCGATGCCGCCTTCGAGCTGGTAGACGTCTTCAAACCCTTGTGACCTCAAGTAGCCTGAAGCTTTTTCGCAACGAACGCCGTAGGTACACACGGTCAAAACTTTTTTGTGCTTGATTGGCTCCAGCTGGGGGAGTGCGCCAGGCAGATCGCGAAAGTTCTCGAGGCGTGGGTGGATTGAGTTTTTAAAGTGACCCACTTTAAATTCGTAGTCGTTACGCATGTCTACAATTTCGAAGTCTTCGCCGGCCGCTATCCAGCTTTTGAGTGTCTCAGGTGTAATGTGCGTGCCGGTCACTTCGTTCGGGTTAATGTCGCTTTCTCCAAGGCCTAGCGTCACTATCTCAGAGCGTTCCTTTACCTTGATACTTTTGAAAGAACGACCGTCGCTTGGGGTGTGTTTAAACCATACGTCGCTAAAATTTGCGTATGTGCAGGGCGTGCCGTCTTGTGCGTGCATGGCTCGTTCGTACCGTGTAAGTGCTTCCAGCGTGCCTTCG
>JAYVXZ010000006.1:0-9128 GCA_043784715.1 Candidatus Adlerbacteria bacterium | reverse complement strand
GTTGGAGGCTGTGTTCGAGACCTATTTATTGGTCGAAAACCAAAGGACTGGGACGTTACCACCAATGCAAAACCCGAGGAAATCCAAGGACTTTTTGAAAATACATTTTACACAAACGACTTTGGTACGGTAGGTATTGTTAACGACAACACTGAAGATCTATCACTGAAAGTAGTCGAGGCCACGCCATATCGCGTAGAAGGCACCTACAGTGACGCTAGGAGGCCCGACAGTGTGACTTTTAGCCCACATATACAAGACGACTTAAAACGCCGTGATTTCACGATTAACGCTCTTGCGTTCAGTCCGTCAAAAGGGGAGTTGCTTGACCTATACAATGGGATAGGGGACACAGCAGACGGAGTGATTAAAGCCGTAGGTAACCCCAATGAGCGGTTCATGGAAGATGCGCTGCGGATTTTACGAGCAGTTCGTTTAGCGGCTGAGCTTGATTTTGTTATTGAAGAAAGCACTGAACAGGCAATGCGCGAGTGCGCATCCCAGCTTTCAAAAATATCGAAGGAACGCATAAAGGACGAGCTTGTTCGTGTCCTTAATTCTAAGCAGCCTATGAAAGCGCTTGTTTTGTCCCAGAAGCTAGGAATTTTGACTTACATTGTCCCAGAGCTTGAACAGGGGATTGGTATTGACCAAAACCAAGCCCACAGCTTTGATGTCTTTGAGCATAACCTTCGAGCTCTGCAGCACGCTGCTGACAAAGACTGGAACTTTACAATTCGCTTGTCAGCGCTGTTTCACGATATTGGTAAGCCAACTTCACGAAGATGGTCTGAGGAAAAGAAGGACTGGACGTTCCACGGCCATGAAGTCGTGGGGGCACGTATGACTAAAAAAGTCCTTGAAAGGCTAAAGTTTCCACGTGAAACAATTGATACGGTTCAAAACCTCGTCCGTTGGCATATGTTCTTCTCTGATCCAGACAAGATCACACTCTCCGCAGTACGTCGGATCATACGCAATGTAGGCAAGGATAACATAGAGAATCTGGTTAATATACGCATATGTGACCGCATTGGCACCGGTCGACCAAAGGAGCAACCTTTTCGCTTTAGGAAATACCAGTCGATGATCGAACAAGCCCTGCAGGACCCACTATCGGTTACTATGCTTAAAATTGATGGGGGCCAACTTATGGAGGTTACACGTGAAAGGCCAGGCCCACGGCTTGGCTGGATGCTTCACGCTCTACTTGAGGAGGTTTTAGATAATCCTGCTTTAAATACTAAGGAATATTTAGATACACGTGCTGTAGAGCTAGCCAGACTCGACGACAGGGAGCTACAGACTCTAGGGAAGGAGGGCAAGGAGAAAAAGGAAGAAGTGGAAGAGAAAAATACAAAGGACATTCGCAAAAAATTCTTTGTTGATTAGTCTTTTTACCTTGGTGTCCTTTATAAAAGACAAGATATCCACAGTATGTCCTTTACACTGTCTTTTATAAGAGTATTCTAAACATCAGTTGAGTTGATGAGAATCTTGCTTCACCCACTGCCCTGTGGTTTGGCAAATATTTGAAATCATTTGTTCTTTTTCGAAACCCATATGTCATGACAGTGTGTTTATTTTTCTAGCCAAATTGCACCCGGTACAAATAGTCCTCTCAAATTATAAAAAAATAAAACGAGGTACTAACAAGGGTAGTAAGTTCGCCGAAAAGAAAAACACACAAACAAAAAAATATAAGCTCCGAACTATTGGAAAATAAAATCTCCAACCCGATAGTACGGAGTTTTTATGTTCCTGGGTATATTGTGTTAGTTTGTTTTAGTGCTGTTTTATATAGCAAGAGTTATTTTGTAGATAGCTCCCAAAGTACTTCAAAAAACTTTTTATAGCCTTCCGATATTACTTTATTTTTAAACATAAATTTAATTATTGGATCTCCATGAAAATTGAATATGACGCTTTCATCATATATGTCAGTATCCACTCCTGGAGCAGGCATGGGTAAGATACGGTACTCAAACAATTTCCTTGTTTGGGCCATAACTTGCAGGTACAGCGGCAGCCCACCAGTACTTAGGTAGCGAATATGTACGTTCTTTACCAATCTGAGCCTTTCATATTCTTCTACCTGTAGACCCATGGCACTCATGTATTGGTCGACACCGCTCCCAATGACGTATATTGTGCCACCGTCCGGCACTGTCTTAAGCATTTCAAACTCACTGGTAACAAAGGCCGGGTGACCCTTGTAAACCTCGAAGTCTTGATTTTGTGGACTTTGGAAATGTGACTGAAGATCCTCAACTACTGACTGGGCTGCAACTCGCTTTTCTTCAACAAGAGCAAGAAGGCGAGTGGGCGAGTTAGCGCTGAACTTCTTTCGGCCGGCCTGTATGACATGTTTTGCCAAACCTAGTTCCTCCAGTCTTTCGAGCGCCTCGTAGACAAATTGTCCGTGCAAGCCGGTCGCTTTAATTAAAGCGCTAGAGCCCGTAGCCGGTCGCGACAGAAGAGCGGTATAAACGTGAGCCTCCTTCTCGTTTAGCCCTAAACTTACCAGTTTTTGGAGTGTTTTCTTGTTTACATTAGCATCAGCTTTTTTTACCATTGCCATATTATAGCATTATTTGACAATGTATAATTATTTTATATTATCATCAATTTTATTTGATAAAGAATTTTTGTAAAATTTTACTACTGTAGCTCCAGAGTGACCGGGCAATGGTCGGAGCCCATGACTTCGGGCAGGATTTCGGCTTTTTTAAGGCGTGTTTGGAGAGCGCGCGAGGCGAAGAAGTAGTCAATGCGCCAGCCCACGTTACGTTCGCGGGACAGGGCAAAGTGGCTCCACCACGAGTAGTGCCCGGAGCCTTTAGTGAAAAGGCGAAAGGTGTCGACGAAGCCTGCTTGAAGGAGAGAGTCGATGCCGGTGCGCTCTTCGGTCGTGTAACCATGCTCTCCTTCGTTTGACTTTGCGTTGGCCAAGTCATCGGGCGTATGGGCGGCATTCAGGTCACCACAAAATATGACGGGCTTCTCCTCCTCGAGTTGTTTTATGTAACTCAGAAACGCCGGGTCCCACTGCTCGTGACGCAGCTTGAGTCGACTGAGGTCAGGCTTGGAGTTGGGGGTATAAACCGAAACAACGTAAAAGTCGTCCAATTCGACGGCTATTATGCGCCCTTCTTCGTTTGGGTCGCCATAGCTATCCTCGCTAAACCCAAACTGTTCGTGTATCTCCTCGGGGAAGCCAAGCGTGACTGAGTGCACCGTGAGTGAGTTCTTCACAAAGATAGCCACACCACTGTACCCCTTCTTCTTTGCCGAGTGCCAATATTCCTCATATTCGGGCAAATCTATCTCAGCCTGCCCCTTTTCAGCCTTCGTTTCCTGCAGGCAGAGCACATCTGGGTTCTGCTCCTGTATAAAAGGCAAAAACAACCCCTTCTTATACACCGCCCGTATCCCATTCACGTTCCAAGAGATGAGTTTCATGTCCCAACTATACCAAAAAGAAAAGGCGACCATTACTGATCGCCCCTTTACTAACGTAAACCTAACCGCCTTTCCCAAGAGCTACATTCCAGTGTCCGTCCACCACCTCCACGCCCAGGATTTTATTTTTAAAATCGGGTGAATCTTCCCACCACCCCTTCCTCGGTGTTGGGCATACGAGATGTCCCAGCCACATCGTACCTCCATCCTTTTTGAGGTAAACGATCTCGTGCCCGACGGATAGAAATGTATGTTCTTTGCCTTGTTCCTTCTTCGTCTTGCCGTAGAGAACGACTACACCCACATCAAATGGCATGACGTCATACATTCTTTTCCAGTATGTGACGAGGTATCTGCCGTCATCAAAGGGTTTAGACTTACTCGAAATTTCTTCGCCATGAGCCTGTATGACTTCGGCATACTCAGCAGGATTAACGCCACGCGTAGAAAGCATTTCAGTGAAGGTCATTGGATTTCTCCACCCCAGGACCCCGAGGTGCGGGTGCGCCGTTTGGCGCGTGATTTCGATGAACGTATCTAGCATCAGTATACTTTATTTTAGCATTTTGTCAATCTCGATGATTATTGTTTTATATATATTATACTTATTTATCAACATATTTTGTATACATAAGCTTGATTCATCAAAATTATTGACTATTTTTTACTTTGGTATACGCTTGAGATATGGAACTTCAAGAAGCTCTCCAAGCTATTGGGCTCAATGAGAAAGAATCGGCGGTGTATTTGGCGCTTTTGCAGTTGGGGAGGGGGTCGGCTTACTCGATTGCGGCCAAAAGTAAGCTCAAAAACCCCACTACCTATGTGATTTTGGACGAGCTCATACGAAAGGGGTTGGTACAGCGAGTGCCGCGGGTGCGCAAGCAGCTGTATGTTGCCATTTCGCCCGAACAGGCGTTTGCAGCTGCGCAAGAAAAGTTGTCTTTGGCTAAGCACAAGCTCCCAGAGCTTTTAGCCCTGACAAAAGGGGAGAAGGCGAAGGTAAGCGCTGTCTATTTTGAAGGCATCGAGGGTATAAAACAACTTATGGAGTATCGTCTTAAGGAGATGCAGGGGCAGGAGATGGTCGCTTTTTGGGCAACTGATGTAAACGCAGACCCAGAACTTAAAGCTTATTTTAAAGATGAATGGGCTTCCAAAATGCAGCGGCTGGGTATCAAAATGCGGGGGATAGCCCCAAATGACCCGACACTTGAGCACTATCGAGAAGCAGACGAAGCATTTAACCGAGAAATTAAGATTATCCCACCCGAGCAGTACTCTTCAGAGGTCGCCATAGATGTAGTCGGCGACATTGTCCGCATTCAGGACTACAAGAACCTCCAAGGGATTGCTATTGAAAGCCCTGACGTAGCAAAAACCATGCGCGAAATCTTTGAAATGGTATGGAAAAGTAAATAGAGACTTCGTATTTACTCGTACAACTCGCTGTGCGTACCTATTAGGGCTATGTATACGGCTTCGTTGCTGACTCTTTTATATAACAGCCTCCAGTCACCGGTGATATTGATACTCCGGTAGTCTTTGTATTTCCCTTGTAGAGGGTGGTTATTTAGCTGCGGTTGAAATTCGTCTTCTGCGAAGAGTACTAACCGCTCACCTATGTGACGCTGCAAATTTGGAGGGATTTTTTTAAATTGCTTCTTAAACAGGCTGGAATAGAAAAATTCCATACCACTTTACGCTTTTAGAGACTTCATGAGAGCATCAACAGATTTGCTTGGACCATGCGGTGTACCCTGAGAAAATTCCTTTTCAGCTTCATCAAGCAACTTTTGTGTGTGAGCGTTTGGTTCAAAAGGAGCAATTAACTCTACCTTACGCTCGCGTATGAACTTCTTAAGTTGTGCATTTACCACCGTCGAAAGAGGGACGCCAATTTCCTTGGCAATTTTTTGAGCCGCCAGTTTCGTTTCTGTGTCTGTCTTTATATTGAGCATTGTCTTTGCCATATCCAAAGTATATACAATGGATACGTACCAGTCAACGACAAATAGAACCTACATCGACTTTAAAATATCTTAGTGCCCCGAATACGACCATCTATTTCCTCCGTTTGCCGTGGAAGGCTTTATGAACCTCGAGTAGGTGTTTGTCAGTGACGTGGGTGTAGACCTGCGTGGTGGCTATGTTGGAGTGGCCGAGGAGCGCTTGGACACTACGCAAATCGGCGCCGTTTTCCAGCAGGTCGGTCGCAAAAGAGTGGCGGATGACGTGGGGAGTCACTTTGCGGGTGATGCCGGCTTTGGTGGCGTAGCGTTTGACCAGGCGCTCGACCGAGCGGGGAGTGAGGCGTAGACTTTCCTTGCCCGATGAAGCCAGGGCGGAGGCGCGGCCATATTGGATGAAGAGCGCCTGATCGACGTCGCCACGCTTGTCTAAATAACCTTTAATACAGGCTTTTGCCTCAGCGGAGAGGAAGACGACGCGAACTTTTTCGCCCTTACCACGAATAGAGAACTGGTCGCGCGTCAGGTCGAGGTCGCGGTTAAGGCTACACAACTCCGAGACGCGAAGGCCTGTTGAAAAAAGGAGCTCGAGCATTGCGGTATCACGCAAGGAAATGAGTTTATCTGCTTTACTACCGCTTGCGGCGACTTGGGAAGGGGAGTGCAGTAAACGCTCTAATTCGTCCGACGACATCAAGTCGAGGTCGCGGGCGCCAACCTTGGCCAGTTCAATACGCTCGGGGTTGAGAGATTCGATTTCGCGCTTTCGCAGGAACTTGAGGAAGGCCCGGAGCGAAATCATGTAGTAGTTTTGGGTCTTGTGCTTCATAGTGCCGGATGTGCCGGGCTGGCGATTGAGGTGCAGGCGGAACTCGCGCACCATACGCTCGTCGAGCTTGGCGGGGGAGGCAACTTTGGTGTGATTGAGGAAGCGCGAGAGGTAACGGTCGTAGTTTTCGACGGTTTTGAGGCTTCGACCCTTTTCTATCTCTAAATACTCCAAAAACTCGGTTTTGAGGCGTTGCAGTTCGGTTGTAGCCATATATAAGTAGTATATGCCCTCCTCGTAGTGCTAAAAGGTAAGCGTCGCACAATTTTAGCATTAAAAACTCGAGCTTTACTGCAGGGGCGTATTACTAGCTACAAGGAGGGGTTGCAAAAACCGCTGTGCTGTGATACGATACTTATCATGCTTACTAGCAAGAAAAAAGCGAAGGTCATCAAGGAGGTCGCTATCCACGATAAGGATACCGGCTCTGCCGAGGTGCAAATTGCTATACTTTCCAAGCGAATTGAGGAACTTGCCTCACATTTAAAGAAAAATCTTAAGGATAAACACTCTCGCCGTGGACTCCTCCAGATGGTTGCTGACCGCCGTACCCATTTGAAGTATCTCGAAGGAAGCGACAAAAAGCGCTACAACGCTGTCCTCAAGAAGCTTTCGCTCAAGAAGTAGATTTTAAGTTTACTTGTGAAGTGCCGATTCTGAGCACTTCACTGTTTTTTCTTTTTTACGCACAGTTTTAGTAATTTTAAAACCTTTTTCTCTCGAAGTTCGTATACACTTAAGTTCTATACTAAATTTTCGGTCAGCATTTTTATTCATTGTTCCAGTTTGGTTTTAGCTTCTGTAATTTAGTTTTACTAGGAGCGAGGGGCTGAATTGTTCATTCTTATGGCTATCATTAAGCACAAAAGCCAGCGTGTCGGCATTTTCATAGACACGCAAAACCTTTACCACAGCGCTAAAAACCTTTACAAATCTAAAGTTAACTTCGGTGCAGTCATGAAGGAGGCCCAAGCGGGGCGCGTACTCATCCGTTGCGTGTCCTACGTTATTCGTACTGAGTCAGAGGAAGAGAAAGGGTTCTTTGAAGCACTCAACAAGGTCGGCATCGAAACCAAAGTAAAAGACATTCGCATCTTCGCCGGTGGCGCTAAAAAAGCCGACTGGGATATCGGTATGGCCATTGACGCCATTGCCATGGCCGACAAGCTCGACGTAGTTGTCTTAGCGACCGGCGATGGGGATTTTGTCCCGCTTGTGGAGTACCTCCGCAACCACGGTTGCCAGGTCGAAGTTATTGCTTTCGGTAAGTCGGCTTCGGGCCAACTGCGCGAAATCGCAGACGATTTCATAGACATCTGCGAAAATCCGCGTAATTTCCTCATAGGATACCGCGGTGGCGCAAAAGGTTTTATACCCGGATTCTCGGGCCTTTCCGGCTCAACCGAAGAAGGTGTAGACGTCGGTACCGAGGTTTACGAGGACGAAAGTTAGTCCAAACCTTCTACTTATATACCAATTTAAACAAGCGCGGCCTCTATGACCGCGCTTGTTGGTACCTATTTCTTTTTTGCTTCGGATTCTGTTACTGTTGAATGTAGTTTACAAATAACACTTCGAAGCACGCAGATAGGTAGGCCTTCTTTACTTCTTAAAAATATAGAAGCGGAAGCGAGACCTAAAATCTGTGGGTTTCGACACAACGTATGCAATCAAGAAGCTTTTCGACCACGGTCGGCGGGAAAGAGTTAGTAGCCGAATTTACCGACCTTGCCGAGCAAGCGAGTGGGTCAGTTATTTTGCGCTACGGCAACACTGCAGTCTTAGCGACGGCAGTCATGAGCGATCGAATGCGCGACGACATCGACTATTTTCCACTTACCGTTGACTACGAAGAAAGGTTTTATGCCGCAGGCGCCATCCTTGGGAGCCGCTTCATGCGTCGCGAAGGCAGGCCGAGTGAGGATGCCATACTTTCGGGCCGCGTTGTCGACCGAACGATTCGACCGCTCTTTCCGCACCATATTCGAAACGAGGTGCAGGTGATTATCACTATTTTAGCCTTAGACGAAGAGGATCCGGCGGTCGCAGCGGTCAATGCCGCTTCGCTTGCGCTCGCCATTTCGGATATTCCTTGGAAGGGACCTGTGGCTGCGGTTCGTATTGCGAAGATGGGAAACGCAGCAGGAAAACTAGTTTCCTCCGCTGCAAGCCAGCAAGGGGACGCTACAGAAACTACTTTTCCTGCTGCATCTCATGCCAGTTCTAGTAAATTTATTATTAATCCTACTTACAAAGAGCGCGGGGAGGTAGCACTCGACCTACTGGTGTGCGGGAAGGACGCGACTATTAACATGATAGAGGTGGCGGCTAGGGAGGCGAGCGAAACGGACGTAGCGGCTGGTTTTTCCCTTGCGGTTGAAGAGCACAACAAACTTTTAGCTTGGCAGGAAAGTATTATCAAAGAAATAGGAAAGGTAAAACGCGAAGCGCCTGAGCCGGAGCTCCCGACGGCACTGACTGAGCTTTATGAGAGTGAGTTCGCGCCGCGTCTGAGCGAGACTATCTTTAAAAACTTTGCCGGCAAGAAGTATATTTACGCCCTCAAAAAGGAGTTTATGAAGCGTGTAGGCGAGACTGAAGGGTTGGCCGATTTTAAAAAACTTGCTGACCGATTGTACGAAAACAAGGTTGACGAAGAAATACACCGTGGCGCAATTGAAGATAACAAGCGAGCCGACGGGCGAGGGTTTGGCGACGTGCGCGAACTTTTTGCGCAGGCGGGCCGCGTTTCGCCGATACTCCATGGCTCGGGTATCTTTTACCGCGGAGGGACACATGTCTTTACCGCTCTCACACTTGGCGGCCCCGGAGACTCGCAAATTATTGACACCATGGAGGCACAAGAA
>JAYVXZ010000005.1:0-2815 GCA_043784715.1 Candidatus Adlerbacteria bacterium | reverse complement strand
TGGTAGTCGGCAGCATAGTTTGCAACCTCTTCGCCATAAAACTGCAGGTTTTTTGTGTTTACGTTGCCGCAGCCGGCAAGGTAGCACATGGCAGAGCGAAACTCGGCGGATTTAGTTTGGGCATCTGCCCCATCGTCGGTTAGCAAAAGTGCAGAGGCCATGAAAGCATCCTGCGGATTCCAGGGGCTTGGCGGCGTATTGCCCGTGCGTTTGCCTATGCGGTCTTTGGATTGGTCGTATTGGTAGTCGGGCTTGGAGTATCCTGCGTACATAGCCCAGGTCGAAGGTATAAATTGTGCCGGACCCATGGCACCCCCCCAGCCGTACCACTGCTTTTTAGACACGGGGACTGCAGATGGGTTTAGCCCCAAGCTCGCCGTAATAGCTTTAAAGACGGGTACGTCGCGTGTGGGGTGCATGTCGATTTGGTACGTCCCTTTCCCGACATTCTGGCCAAGGTTAGACTCTTCGGTAATGATACCGAGCAAAAATGCCGGACGGATACCCGTCTGCTTTTCGGCGAGTTTGGCATAGTCCAACGCCCGACCAAATGGAATGGCCGCTGACCCGGTAAGCGAAAAGAGTGCTGCGCGAATTTGTGAGGCGGACTTTTGACTTGTCTTAATCAGCTCTTGATAGGACTTTTCTTGACCTTTCGTATCAGCCAACACTTTTTGTTTTTGTTTTTGCCGGCCTGAAATAGTTTGCTGCTGAAGCTGCTGGGCCGAACGCAACTTTGCTTCTTGGTCGAGTTTTGCCTGCAAGTCTTGCTTTTGTTGCTGGGCTATTGTTTTAGTGTTGGTAATTTTTGCAAAAGAATCTTGGAGCTTTGCATTAATTTGTGTAAAAGAGCCCGAGTCTGCTAAAAAATCGGAAAGCGTTTGGGACGAAAGCGCGGCCATCATGAGAGACGCGGAGTCGAGACGATCCTTCTGGCGTAAGATTGACGCTAGAGATTCCATTTCGTTTTGGAGCTGGGAGTCGAGGCTATGAATCGCGGTGACTTTTTGCGCTATACCGCCGCCGAGCTGCTGTATTGAAAGGTCGCGCGCTTTAATTTGGAGTTTCGCTTTTGTAATTTGCCCGTTCAGCAATTTAATTTCCCGCTGCAATGAAACGTCTTGGCCTTTCGTGTTGTCCAAGAGCTTTTGCTGATCTGCTATTTGGGCCTCGAGGTCGTTTAGTTGCGACTGAAGCTTAGCACGCGTTGTGTCCGTCTCGGTCGTAGTGATACCGCTTGGCAAATAGCCAGTATCGGCTGGGGTGTCCGTACTTTGGGCGCGAGCGTCGGCAACTGAGACAAAAAAACTTACTACAAAAAAACCAAGTACAAAAAAAGTTGCGGCAAAACGGAACACACCCGGGAACCTAGTGACACATGTGTCCATCCACGTATTGTACCAAAAAAACCGTCACGGCGGACCGTGACGGTTTTTGTATGGTTACTCTTCGGGAGTAGCTTCCTCTTCCTTCTTGCCGCGCTCGACTGAGTCGCCGATCGCAGAGAGGTCCATCGGTGCGGCCTCTTCAGGCTCTTCTTCGGTGACGGTGATAAGCGCGACTGCCTCTTCGAGGTCTATCGTGAGTTTTGCAGATGCGGGAAGTTTGAGGTCTTTGACTTCGATTTTGTCTTCGAGTGTTTTGAGACGGGATATGTCGACAACGATGAAATGTGGGAGATCTTTCGGCTCGCATTCAATTTCGAGCTCGTGCATTACTTTGACCAAGGTACCGCCAAGGTCTTTGACTGCAGGAGAAACGCCCTCGAACTCAAGCGGCACCGAAACGGTAACGGTCTGACCCTTTTGAATAGCATAAAAATCGGCATGCATAGCGGCGCCGGTGACCGGATGGACCGACACTTCGTGAATGAGCGCGTCTTTGTTGGCGCCCAAGCCTTTGAGGGTAATAACCGTAGACTCACCAGCCTCGCGGAAGAGCTTTTCGAAGACTTTGCGGTCAAGCGTAATAGGCGTGGACTCTTCACTTCGGCCGTATACGACTGCAGGAAGCTTGCCCTCGCGACGAAGCGTGTTTGAATTCGTCTTTTTATCTCGCTTTTCTACTGTTAGTTCCATAGCCTCAGCAATATACCTAAAAAACAGCTGGGGCGCAACTACTGGGCAAACAAACGCATCTTTTGGGATACGTAGGCCTGCATGGCAGCTACGGCCGGGGTGATGAATTTATACGGCGCGACTTCGTGACCCTCGATGAGCGTTTTTTTGAGTTCGTCGTGATAGATAACGCGGATGTCGGTGTTTATGTGCACAACCGTCATACCAGCTTTAATGGCCGCAGTAAACTCTTCGTCCGGCGATCCCGAGCCGCCATGGAGTACGAGCGGCACGCCTGCGGTTGCCGCAAGCTCGGCAATGCGCGTAATAGAGAGCTTCGGCTGACCGCTCGTGATGATACCGTGGATGTTGCCGACCGCAGGCGCCGCCAAGTCGAGCCCGGACTCTTCAACGAGTTGTCTTAGCTCCTCCGGCTTGGTCATCATCTCTTCGGTGATAGCCGCACCTTCGGGCAGTTTGTCCATGACATTAGACGATTGGCCAATGTAGCCCAACTCACCTTCCATCAACACGTCGCGGCCGCTTGCGCGCGCGTACTTCACGCAAGTTGAAAGCAGGTGCAAGTTTTCATCAAATGACAATTTCGCGCCGTCTATGACGACTGAGTCGACACCGTCGGCTATAGCGTGCTGGACCTTCTCGACCGAGTAGGTGTGGTCGGCGTTGAGGTACACTCGAACGCCCTGGGCTTGGTACTGGTCGATGAGCGCGCGAACCTCAACCAGCGGAAAGAAATC
>JAYVXZ010000004.1:0-9268 GCA_043784715.1 Candidatus Adlerbacteria bacterium | reverse complement strand
CCATTTGACGCGCTCCATTAGAGGGACATTTTTTTACTGAGAATAGAATATCCAATTTAAATCACTTTGTCAAGATCCTTGCCGAACTGCTGCCATTGATACAATTCGTGCACCAATTGGTTCCAATTCTGACCCACTTGGGTCACATTCATAAAAAACACAGACTGTGCTCTGAGGTAACCCCACCAGGCGGCGAATCTACTCAGGAATCAGTTTGCGCGTTTCTTCCCATAAAAGACGCTATCCAGCATCTCATATAGAGAGGTTAACAAATCCAGGGTATCTCCGAAAGCTTCATGCAGCTCAAAGAAATGCTCCTCAAGGTCTTCCTCTATTTTAGCGCGCTCCGGGTACCCAATGAGACTCAGCAAGCCTCCTTCTCGGTGTTCCATATAACTTTCGGTTAGCGGGTAATGTGACTGGCCAGCCTTGGTCATTCTCTCGCTATCGAGATATCTCCAGAAGGGGTGGCGAGGTGCCTGAGCATTAATAGAAGAGATTTGTTATTTGCTAATTAATTCAACTTTACGTTTGACAAGGCCTCACCTCCACAAAATCCGCCCCAATATGGTATACTCCAGGCATGACAAAGCTGCTTCAAGAGGCTATGGAAAAGGTCGCGGCCCTCTCAGAGTCCGATCAGGAGCGGATCGGCCGAAATGTTTTATCTCATGTTGAAAAACTGCGACGCCTGCGTGTCGAACTCGACAAGGGGATTACGTCGCTGGAGAGAGGCGAAGGCTCGGAACTCGATATTGAGGAATTCATTCGCCGTGCTCACGCGCGACATGGACGAACATAAGCATCGAATAATTTGGTCGCCCGAAGCTGTCGCTGATCTCGATGGCATTTGGGACTACTACGAACAGATTGCCGGAGCCGTAACCGCGGAGGATATTGTTCGGCGTATCCATCATGCGTGTGCAGTCTTGCAAGACCATGCATTTGCTGGACATACCCGCGACGAACTCAAGTCCAATCTGCGATCCATTTCAGTGCAGCCGTTCATAGTATATTATATAGTCCGCCTCACCGGAGCGTCAGAGATTATACGCGTATTGGATGCGCGTCAGGATACTGGCTCAGCGTTTTCGAACGACTGAGGCGGATCCTATTTCTCTGGATATGAATCTGGGTAAGTTGAATGAACTATATGTCCGCGTCCCAGGTGGGCACACAAGCACTTCTTTGGGCGGCAAACTCTCTCGGCTATCATTTTCCTTACGCAGCCTGAGGCAGGGGGGTGTCATCTGTACTCACGGCTTGTGCGCTATGTTTTATGATAATCTCTGCAACATCATTGGCCCTAAAAGTTCGAGGTGCACCTCGATATGGTTCATGAATACAGAAACGAGCGCCGAAAGGCGCCTTTTCTATACATGACCCTAAGTAGGCAAACTGCTTTGCCTACGGCCGGAACGATGTTTTTGTTTTGCCGGAGGCAAAGGCAAAAACCGCCTACGTCTCTTCGGACGTTCCGAGGCGGAAGGCGGGGTCGGCGACCAAATTTTGCGACGGCAAAATTTGAGTTGTGGACCACATAAGACACTTTCAAAAGTGATACAATATATAGGTGAAGGTATCCTTAAGACAATCTTCTCGTATTCCTGTACTCGTTGCTTTTCTGCTACCGTTTGTCGCTACTGCCGCTACTGATTCGTTTAAATTTCATGACCCACTCAGCCAAACACCTCTTGTTTGTGCTTTAAAAGGTTTCATTGGGGGTATCTACCTAATCGGGACTCCGGTCGCGGCACTTGCTTTAGCCTATGTAGGTTTTTTGTTTGTGCGTGCAAGAGGCAATGCTCAGGCGCTTGCGGACGCGCGCACCAAATTTGTGCACGTTCTGTTCGGCATAGGGCTTTTTATGGGCTCGTGGCTCTTAGGAATCGCTCTCGTCAATACAGCAAACTCGGTCGTCCCGGGTCTCATTCCTGATATAGCGTCGTGCCAGTAGGGAAGCGGTAGCACGACAAAAAGAAATAGCAAGTCAAAATTATGCTACAAAACATACATAAATCAACCAAGACTCATTTGACGGGTACACACCTTGCCGTCGGTCTTGCTACCTTACTAAACTCTTGTAAAAACTGTGGATAAGGAAGAATTCATTGAAATGACATGGTTAAGGCGGCGTCTCCGCTGGTGTATGAAACATAAAAAATTCATCCCGGTGCTCTTGCTCTTACCTATAATTACCTTCGCCTCAACACACTCACGCCATCATGTTCGCAAAATACACCCCGTCGTAAAGCACGAAGTAACTGTTGCATCCATTGCTTCCACGACGCCACAAGCAAAGTCGGTGAGCTACTCACCATTTTGGGAAAATCCTGACATAGCGGTCGTATATGCTCCGGTCCTTTCGCCCGCGTTACAGCCGCACATATTTCCTGCGCCAACATCGTCGCTCGTATCAACTAAATTTGTGCTGTCTGCTCCGCCTGAGGAATCAGTGGAAACGACAGCAACGTCCAAGCCAACAATAGCTTTTACTCCTGCGCCCACGCCAATTACTTTAGCAATACCGACTCCTGTGCCAGTGTTAACCCCGGTGCAAGTTCTTGTTCCTGTGCCAACCCCTACTCCAACCCCTACTCCAACGCCTACACCCGCGGTGCAACCGAAACCAGTCTCTAGCGCTCCTGTGCCTTCACCTACGCCTACCTTTACACCAACACCTATTCCAGTGCCTACTCCAACACCTATTCCTGCCGCCATTGCAGTCTTTACACCGCCGCCAGTCTTGATTGTTCCACCGCCACCTATCCCAACACCGCTTCCGACGCCCGCCCCCGCGCCTGTATCAACACCAATCCAACTTACCCCAGCCCCCGCACCTGTTGCGGTATCCCCAAAGCCTGCACCGACTTCAACACTACCAACTCCAACACCTGCAACTTCACCAACTGTGGCTGCGGGTAAGTCGTGGCCAATTCAAAGCGTGGATGTAATGAAATATTCTAAAGATGTTATTTGTGGCCAGCCGAATAAAACCGAAATTGACACCCAGGTCCAAAAAATTAAAGACGTTGGCGCAACGCACGTCGCTATCTCCGGATTCTATGACAATCCCGCCTGCGGAAGCAGCCTCACGCTCACGACTGCATGGGTCACCTCAATTCGCGCGCATGGCCTGAATGTGTGGTTTAGGATGAAAGACTTATCATATGAAGGGGACTACTCGGTTAAAAAAGGTACCGATTCTTCGCGTCATGAACAGTCAATGCTTAATTGGATACAAGCTAATAAGGACTTAATTAAAAAAGACGATGTATTTACACCATTTGCCGAGCCGCAAAACGGTGGAATCCAGGGAGTGAGTTATTGCGCGCTTGGGTACTGTCAATTTTCCTCAGCTTCGGACTTTAATGCGTGGCTGCGTAAAATTCAAACCTCCGCTACAAATGTTTTACCTGGCGTACATGTAGGCTACTACGGCTTTGACGGGTTCATGGCCGCCGGCGTTGGCAACCTCGACTGGGCAGGGAAAAGTCAACTTGAGCCCGCGACCATAGCACTCATGGGAGAGGTTGCAATAGACCATTACCCCGAAGCGAATCACCACACGCTAGCCCAAGATTTGCCGACACTTCGTAAAGCTTTGGGGAACGTGCCAATAATTATCTCCGAATACGGCACTATGACCGCGACCTCCGAAGCTGACCAAGTGAGCCAACTACAAGCCTTCGCAAGTGCCGCAAAGTCAGACGCAGGGATAGTGGGATTCAACTATTGGACGCTCGGTCCCTCAGGTGCCCCTGAGGCAATCGTCCACAGCGACTACAGCACGAAATTAGGCTACAGCACTCTACAGTCCTTCTACAAGTAAGCTCAAGATTTACAATAGCCCTAAGAAATCCTTATTCTTAGGGCTATTGTGTATAACTTACTTGACAAAACGCAAAATTCATCTAAACTTAATTCAGATGGGCATAGTGCTCATTGTAGTAAAGCGGGAGGCCTCGAACATGACAAACGTTACTGACGTGCCTGCCCTGGAAACCTATGATGAAGGGGGGAATACGATAAAGGGAATATGCTTTGCGGTCTTCCTCTCGCTGCTAGTTTTTTGGGGCCCGGTTTTTTATATAGCCAGGCCGGTTGGTCACTTTGCCAAGTACACGTTGCTTGCGTGGTTCTGACTGACCAACCCCTCGAGTCCCGTTACTGCATCAATGCGGTGACGGGCTCTTCTTTTTTACTTCAATGCTCGCTTGTGTGCGTGTGCCTGCTTTTAGGTAAAAATAAATGTCCTCGAGTGCTTTGATTGCGTCGCCTGCTGCAATGTTGTTTTGGTGATAGAGCGCGTTGGAGCAGTCACCAGCGGCCCATATGCCGGCGTGCGAGGTCTTCTGGCTCTTGCCGTCAACTTTGATACGGCCCCACTCGTCTCGCTCGACAAGGTCCCTAACGTAATTGGTCGCGGGCACCATGCCTATTTCGACAAAAATTCCTGCGGCAGCAATGTCGTGAGTCTCGCCGCTTACCTTGTCTTTGACGACTAACGTGTTTACAAATTGCGCGCCTTTGACTTCGATGGGTTCAGTATTTGTAAGCGCCCGCATGTTGGGGTGAGAAAGTACCACTTCGACGGTTGCTGCGTCTGCTTTATCGAAATTCGGGCTGCGATGCACAAGAGTCACTGACTTAGCGTAGGCCAGTAGCTGCGCAGCGGTTTCGAAGCCGGCGTTACCACCTCCCACGACGACCACGTCTTGACCGGAGAATAGCGGGCCATCGCACGAAGCGCAATAAGTGACCCCTTTGTTTTCGAAGTCGAGTGCGCCAGGTACGGCAAGTTTTTTGCGCGAGCCGCCGGTCGCAACGAGCACAGTTGAGGCTTCGTAAGCTCCTTTGGATGTTTCAATACTAAAACCACGTTCAGTTTTTACTACCAAGGTGGCGCGCTCACCGATTTTGAGGTCGATGCCTTCATTGGCGTATGCTCGTAAATGCTTTTCTAGTGACTTTGCTAGGTCGAGGCCGGAGATCTTTTCGGTCCCTATCCAATTCTCAATTTCGAGTGAATCAGTGCTTTGCCCGCCAATTGTTTCGGCTATAAAAACGGTTGTAAGGCGTTTTCGCGCCGCATACACTCCCGCTGCAACGCCCGCCGGCCCTCCGCCTATGATAGCTAGGTCATACATATGGTAGTAGCTTACCGTTTACGTGTCTCTTGGGCAAATTTCTTGCCGCACCCGACCATTGTGGTATAACTTCGGGCAGAAGGGAGAGTCGACGTGAAAGTGTATGAACAATACGAACCGTATGTGCGTCGGGTCAGGAACGTTGCTGAAATGCACGGTTTCAAAGTACAGCGCGCCGTTATCGTATATAACGGCAAGGTACTATGTCCCGCTTACAATTGCCTGGGAATACATTCGCAGGGCTGCCGCATAGAAGTTTGCTGGCATACGTCAAAGTCATACAGCGAGTTTTCGTATACTCGACTCATATTAGAAGCAGTGCGCTTTTGGATATTTGTGATACCTCTTGAGCCTGAGCCTACTTATTTTGTTGTGCCGACAAGTCGACTGCTTACATGGCTGGGCGAGGACAGGATAAAAAAATTGCGGATATATCGTAAAGTCCCAGCTTCTAAAAGGCTCCATACAATTGACCTTGCACCGTACAAAGACGCATGGTATCTGTTACAGCAAAACCCCGAGGAGTGAATCCGCGGGGTTTATTTTTTACTTTATTTTAGGTCGTCTGAGGAAAGAGGGCACTGCGCCCCATTCGTCTTCGTCTTCCTCTTCCTTTTTAGGCTCGGCGTCCATTGTTGGGATCCTGAGTTCAGGTTCTTTTGTTGGTGTCGGGGCTACGGGAGGTGTCGGCGTGTTAAAGATTTTACCCATAGCGCCGACCGGAGGGACGTCTGCTTCTTTCGGGTCGCGGCCGAAGGTAAAGAGTGGTGCGCCGCGCTGTTGCTGGGTATTACCTGCAGTAGGGAAGCCGGTTGCGATGACAGTAACGCGGACGTCGTTCTTTTTAAGTTTGTCGTCCTTGATTGCGCCGAAGATAATCTTCGCGTTCGGGTCAACTGACTCGGTCACAATTTTAGCCGCTTCGTGGACCTCTATCATGCCCAGGTCATCGCCGCCGGCTATTGCAAACAGCACGCCCTTCGCGCCATTGATAGAGAGTTCAAGCAGTGGCGAGGACACAGCCATTTTCGCGGCCACTTGCGCACGGTTTTCGCCGGAGGCAAGACCGATACCCATGAGCGCGCTACCCGCATTCTCCATAACGGCGCGGATGTCGGCGAAGTCGACGTTGATAATTCCTGGATGCGTGATGAGGTCGGAGATTCCTTCGACTGCTTGTTTTAAAATGTCGTCGCACATAGCAAACGCTTGCTTGAGTGTGGTATCTTTTGCGACGCTCGCCAAGATGCGGTCGTTAGGGATCACTATCAGGGCATCAACCTCTTTACGGAGGTCCTCGAGGCCCTGTTCGGCAAGTCGCATGCGCTGCTGACCCTCAAATGAGAAAGGCTTGGTAACGACAGCTACAGTGAGCGCTCCCAGCTCCTTGGCCGTTTTAGCGACGATAGGTGCCGCACCGGTGCCGGTGCCGCCGCCCATACCACAGGCGATAAACACCATGTCTGAGCCCTTCATAGACTGTTGTATTTCTTCTTTGGTTTCTTCAGCGGCACGCTTGCCGATGTCGGGGTTCATACCTGCGCCGAGGCCGCGCGTGAGGTTTTTACCAATGTGAATTTTCTTTTTTGCGAGAGAGAGGTGTAGGTCTTGCGCGTCGGTGTTGATAGCAACAAAGTCGACGCCGCGCATCTTGCTTTCCATCATGTGATTGATGGCGTTTTTCCCCGAGCCTCCTACTCCAACGACACGGATACGAGCAAACGCTTCAATTTCAGGTTGTACTTGCGGCATGACCCACACTCTAACACCATGAAGCCCCTTTGCAAACTTTACAAATTGCCCTTCTGTGAGATTACGGCTGAAACACTTGCAACTTGTACTATTTGTTCACCACTAAGTGGTAGGGTCTAGGGTAAAAACTTTTTTAGGTACTTAAGGGCTCCTTTGAAGGAGTCTTTTATATCAGCGAAGGAACCGGAGTTAGTGTGCTCTATGCCTTCGCCGGAGGTAAAGCCCCAGACGGTTAGGCCGTAGGCTACGGACCATATGCCGTCGCTTAATTGCATCTTGGTAGCGTTACTTTCGCTCAGGCTCGCGATGCGTGAGGGGAGTTTAAGTATGAGCTTTGCGACGTCGGGAGCGGAGTGGACAGACGAGCCGCCGCCGGTTAGGAGTGCACCGGCGGGGAGTAGTTCGCTTTTGCCGATACGTTTAAGATGCGCTTCTATGAGCTTGAACATGTCCGCTAAACGGCGGTTGGTGATGTCGTCTACTTTCTTTTTGGATACCGGGGTGCTGAGTGACACGCCATGTTTGAGCTGCTCGGCGTCTTCGGGCGAGATGCGCAGGCCGAGCGCGAGGTCGTTTGTAATGTCGGAGCCGCCGACGGGAAACACTTTGATAGAAATCGGCTTCATATCTTCAAAAATAATCATCGAAAGCGTCTCGGAACCGATATTTGCTAAAACACAGCCTACTCGTTTTTGCATTTTCGACGTGGCGACAAAACTTGCGGCAATAGGAGAGGCGACGAGGTCTTCGACTTCGACACCCGCACGCTCGACTGCTTCAACCAAGTCGCGCACATGGCGCTCGACGCAGGTTATAAAAAGTGTCTCCACCGACAGCCGCATGCCCTTCATGCCCATTGGGTTGCCGCCCATCACCGCGACACCGTCGACGGTAAAGCGCAGGGGTATAGTGTGTATTATTTTTCTATTTAAAGTAGCTGATGGCGCTAGAGCTTTTTCGCTGGCGGCTATTGCGCGCGGGATGTCGCGCTCGGTGATTTCAGAGTCGCCGCGCTCCACGACTACCTCGCCTCGTACGAACGCCTCGTCGAGCCCCACGCCGCCCAAGGCGACGTACGCGCGCTTCACGGGCACATGTGCTGCACGGCTCGCTTGGAGCACTGCAGCAGCAATAGACCGAGAAGTTTCCTCCACGCTTGTTACATAGCCTTGTTTGAGCCCCCTGCTTTCGGCGTACCCGCTGCCTAAAATGCGCGGCGGTTGCCGTGGGTCTGAGCCGAGTTCAGCTATGACCACTTTCACGTGGTAAGAACCTACATCTATTCCGGTTACTATTTTACTCATCGACACGAAGATCAAACCGAATCATAATTCGGCGTTCTTCATGTTCCATTGTAGCACCATGCGCCAAGCCTTTTAAATGGAGCAATCCGTGGATAAATAAATAGGCCAAGAAAACTGGCGGCTTCATGTTAAAATCTTTGGCTTGGATGTGCGCGGTTGCAGGACAGAGCAAAATTTCACCAGACTGTTTTGAAAGAGGGAAGGCGAGCACATTACTCGCCAACTTTTGTGCCTCAACATCCGGGGATTTTTTATATACCATTGCCTTTCGCATCTCGGGGCTTGGAAGGAGTGCGACCGAAAGTTCGTATGTGGTGCCTAGGACGAAATTCTTCATTTCTAAAAACGGAAAACGCGGCAAACTGCCGCGTGTGTTGTTTTTGATTGAAAAGGTTGAGTCTTCAGCCACTAGTCTTAGCGTCGGCGAGGGCCGCGGGTCGTGCGTTCCATCATTTTACCAAGCTTGATGAGCTCCTGCACCTCTTCGCGGCGTCGTATCACCTTAAGGGTTTGCTTACGGCGGACGATGTCGGACTTAACTCGAACATAGTAGCGGCGCGTGCGCATACGCTGAATAAGGCCCGTGCCTTGGACGCGCTTTGAGAAGCGTCGGATAAGGTTTACCGGCGTCTCGTTTTCGTTTTTAGTTACTTCTGCGTTTGTTGCCATGTTGAGCCATACTAGCATTCATTTTTGCCTCTCGCAAGGAAGATGGCCGATGGGGAAAACGATATGAAAAAACCACCCGTCTTATGTTTCGTGAGGGTGGTCAAACAGCGCAATGTCTGCGAGTTCGTGCATTTTAGCCAAGCCAGCCAGGAGGGCAAGCTGCCGGGTGGGGGTGTCGAGGTTGTGGCAGGAAATGCGTTTCCCAAAACCGGGGCTCATGTCGAATCTGTCAGGGTATGATCCGACATGGCATGCCTCGCCAGGGCATTGCAGAAAGAAGAGTCCATTAGGTTTCAGTTTTGCAAAAAATCCATACTGATGCAGTGTTTGATAGGATTTTTTACTGTTTAAAGACCGCCAGGCGCCCTGCATGGTGCGGACGATCTCTTTCTC
>JAYVXZ010000003.1:0-2854 GCA_043784715.1 Candidatus Adlerbacteria bacterium | reverse complement strand
GCCATGATTGTGCACAATGCTCGCCCACAAGTAGAGCGCGCGCAAAGTGAACGCCACTATCACGATCACAATTTCTACTTTATATTTCTTCAAAAAATTCATACCGCTTTGTTATTTCTTTTTGGCTATCAATAACAAGTTCTTTCCTATCGGCGGCTTTACTACTCCTTCGACTCGCCGCATGACCGGGACCGCCACGGTGTCATAGAGTTTTGCGCTGCCGGCTGAAAGCTTGCGTTTACCGAGGGTGAAAAAAAGATACCACGGCGCGATACCCAAGATGTCGAAATACCGAACATCAACAATTTCAAATCCTGCCTTTTCAACCAAGGTGCGAAGTTGCTTTTTTTTGTACCGACGAAAGTGGCCGACTGACGCGTCATACTCGCTAAAGAGCATCGGCAGGGCAGGAACGAACACGCACAAGTATCCCCCGGATTTAAGCGACGCATGCACATAGGATAATTCGACCGAGTCTTGCTCGATATGCTCAAACACATTCACATATACCATCGAGTCAAAGTGGTTTTGGTAGTCGGTGTATATATCACCAAAAAATGCTTTTTTACACTGAACATTTTGGAAGTCCTCCGCCACTTTCGTCAATAAAGGAAACATCTCCTCCGATGGCTCTACTGCAAGCAATTCATCCACACGCTCTTGTGCGAGCAGTGCCGTAAAGTTACCCGATCCGGCGCCTATCTCAGCTATACGGCGTCCAATGTAGGGTTTGAACCTACTCAATATCCAACGATGATATTTTGGCGCAACCGCCATCGCTTCGAGGTCTCTTCCTTCATAGACAAATTGGCTCATATTTCGCTTATGGTACACTGATATTCACTTAATATGAACAAGGCGGTTGTAACAGGCGGAGCGGGATTTATAGGGTCTCATGTAGTAGACGCCCTTATCGAAAAAGGATTTGAAACACACGTGGTGGACGACCTTTCTTTTGGGAAAAAAGAAAATGTGCATCCCGACGCCATTCTGCATATTGAAGATATATGTGCGTCACAAAATTTAGAGCATATTTTTGAAGGAAGTACCTATGTCTTTCACCTTGCAGCGCAACGCCGAGTCCAGTCTTCGCTCGAAAGCCCGAAACCGTCACACGACGTAAACTGCACCGGAACCCTGAATGTGCTTATTGCAGCACAACACGCCAACGTTGGGCGCGTCATATACTCTGCTTCAAGCGCAGCCTACGGCGACCAGTTCAACACGGCACTTCAGGAGGACATGCCAACGCGACCCACAAGCCCGTATGGTCTCCAAAAATATATGGGTGAACAATACTGCACGCTATTTTCGGACATATATAATCTCTCGACCATTTCACTTCGATACTTCAATGTATATGGTCCTCGTATGGACCCTAAGGGGGCATACCCGCTCGTCATAAGCCATTTTCTTCAATTAAAAAAAGAGGGTCTACCGCTCACCATTACGGGTGACGGCAAGCAGACGCGCGACTTCGTACATATTCGCGATGTGGTGCGTGCCAACCTTCTCGCAGCCGAGAGTGGAGTCGTGGGACACGGTGAAGTTATAAATATTGGCGCAGGAAACAATGTTTCAATTCAAAGAATTGCAGACAGTATCGGGGGACCAATAGACTACATCCCCGCACGGCAAGAGCCTCGCAACACACTAGCCGACATCTCCCGAGCTAAGGAGCTGTTAGGCTGGGAGCCACGCGTTGGCATTGTCGAAGGAATTGCAGAGCTTATGACTTCACCTGAGCAAAAATAGTGTACCGGTAGATAAAGAAACTGAGTATTGCAATTAAAAGAGAGGCCACCGCTTGCGCGGCTACGTACCAAAGGTGAAATTTGTCCACAAACAGGTACATGAGTGCCACGTTAATACAAAAATTAATTGCCGCTACAGACACATATAACAAAGCCTGCCTTCGCACTTGAGTGGTAGACGCATCTTGAAAAGTCCAATATTTTTGTAAAATAAAGCTTACTACAAAAGAACACCAAAAAGCAGCGACGACGGACACAAGATAGTACAGGCCAACATATTCGGTAAGGACATATAAAACCGACAAATTTGTTGCAACACCGATACCGCCGGCAAGCAAAAAACGTACGATAAGCAGCGCGATGCTCTTATACTTTTTTAGCAGCAACCCGTCTTCGAGCATGGTAAGTACTTGTTGCTTTTGCTAAGCGAACTCGAAGCGACAGCCCAACCCACAACATCATTAAGCCGTGTTTAAGTGGGAATAGTTTTGAGTCCCCTGTTCTAGGCTCGTACCCAATATGTATTTCTCCATACCGTATAGACGGGTTCAAGACAGCCTTTATTTTCATCTCTTGAGAATGCGGCATGTCAAAACTTTCGAGCTCGAGTAGCGGCAGAATTGATTTGCGAAAGCACATCATGCCCGACCATGAGTCACTAAAATGCAGTCCAAACAACGTGTTGGTGTATACGTTAAAAAAGGCATTACCAAAGCGACGGACAATGTTTAGTGAGTGCATATTATCCAGTGGAAAACGCGAGCACGTGACGAAGTCGAGGTTATTGTCCTCAAGGTATTTGGCTGCTCTTGTAATATCTGCAGCTGGATATTGACTGTCTGCGTCGAGTGTCACAATAATATCACCAGTCGCCGCAATGTAACCGGCCCTCAAGGCTGCACCATACCCTTGACGCGTCTCTTTCACTACGTGGGCCCCCTTTTCAGTTGCGATAGCCGCTGAATTATCAGTGGAGTTATTATCCACGACAACTACTTCGCTCACCGATGCAGGAATTGTCTCAAGAACCGCCCCGATACTTTTCTCTTCATTAAAACACGGTATCACTGCTGATATGGTCGACATAGACTCCAGTATAT
>JAYVXZ010000002.1:0-9335 GCA_043784715.1 Candidatus Adlerbacteria bacterium | reverse complement strand
AGAGAGGGCCACCGAGCATTCCTCGCATCGCGAGCATACAGAGGTAGGCGCACAAACTGATTTGCAGGAAGAAATATATAAGATGTAGGACCCCGCTTGCTGATATCTCACCCGCTTTGGGGTAGCCGGAGTCTGGCCGGTGGAGCTTGCTCATGGCCCGCGTGTGGAATATAAATGTCGAGATAAAGCCTACAAGCGACGCGGCGATAAGCAGCGGCGTGTGTTCGGGTACAAAGACAAATCCGGCGACACCGTCTAAAAGCGAAAGCCCAATCCAGTCTCCCCACACTGCCGAATTCCAGTCTTCTAAATAGCGAAACGGTTTCGCCGGGGATGTGTTTCGCTTTGGTATAAGACCTTCGAATTCCTCAAGGTCTTCAACCAGCACAATAAAACACCAAAAAAGGATACTGAGCGCAACAAACAAAAACGCCCGCATAAGCATTGCGTCATTGTAACAATAAAAAAACGCACCCTAGGAGAAGGAGTGCGCGAGTATGAAGGTTTGGTGCGAGTTAGTCTGCACCAGACAATGTGTGTTGCCCGGAATGTGTCAGGCGGACAGTAAGGAAGCGCCTGATTTGCGGAGCGAGGTAACCCAGACCGATAAGGATTTGGATTAATTCCATGACCCATAAGCCCTGGGTGAGTTCACCCATCTGGACATCGCCGATGTAGTATCCAATGCCCGTATAAACCAGCAATAGCCATAGTACCCCAAGAAGTACACGACCCTTGCTGCCGTTGGTAGCCCTCCCGCTCTTCATGCTACTCACGCGGATCACGCCATACGCGGTGATCATAAGCAGTGTGAAAAGAAAGAGTGGCGCAAAGCGTGCCATCACTTATCCTTCGCTTCAGTTTCAAGGGACTACTCTAGACCCTCCTACTCTGGTGTATCATTTGTATGAAGTAGTGTCAAACGTTATCCACACCAATGGTGGTGATTAAAAAGTATTCGCACCCGGCGAACACGACTCCGAGAAGGCCCACGAGCCCTAAATCAATCATACGTACCGGGACTAACCCGAAAAAGGTAAGCGCGAATGGAATACTAAAAAGTATCGCGAGGAGCGCAAACTCGGCCGCTGTAAAAAGCGCCAATACTTCTATTTGTTGCTTCCTCCCGCCGTGGGTATATACAAACGGCGCGGCACAAAAGAAAAGCAATGACACGAATATAAAGCTGAGCAGCGTCAAAGTATGTGTGTACAACGCACTGTGGTGCCCCACCGTAAGCGCAAACGTGATACTCACTACAATACTCGCCAAGAGTGAACTTAAGACTGCAAACGGCACTACGCGTTTTAAAAATGACATCGAGGAAATTCGTACGCGCCCAATGCCGCGCATGGTCCACAAGAAAGTCACAATGCCCGGCAACCCCACGGTGCAGTAATTTAGTAAAATAATATTTTGTGGCGACAACGGGTAGCTATACCCAAGTAGCGTTGCCATGATAAAGAGCACGGCGCCGACGCCCATTTCAAAAAAGTAGAGGCTCGATACTATTGCGGCATTGCCAATGATAGTGTCCGCTAAACGAATACCTTGTGGTAAGGCGGCAAAACTGTTGTTCATCAATACCACTGAGGCAAGCTGGCGCGTAGCAGTCGCGCCTTCGAACATCGCGATGCCAAGGTCCGCTTTTTTAATAGCGAGCGCGTCGTTGGCGCCGTCGCCTACCATCGCGGTAAAGCCTTGCGTTTGGAACCTTTCAATCAATTTTTCCTTAAGCTCTGGCCGAATACGCGCAAAGACTGCATATCGGTCGAGTTTTTCGGTATAGTCTTGTTCACTCCATTGCTCCAACTCGCTGCCCACTATCGTGGTGTTGGACTGGTTTATCCCCGCCTGCGTCGCAATGGCGCGTACTGTTTCGGGGCTGTCGCCTGAAATAACGCGCACGCGCACCCCGCGCTTTTGAAAGAAGTCGATGATGTCGCGCGTCCCTTCCCGCAAAGCGTTTTCAAGTTCAAACACGACCACCGGTTCAAGTGTTACACCCACAAGCGACTCCGGCGGCGTGCGCACATCGGCACGCGCGACACACACCAAACGCTTCCCCGGCTCACTCGCTGAGACAATATTTTTGAGCCAATCCTTGCCCGATCCGGAAGTCATGTGCAAAAGAAGCGTATCCGGCCCCCCCATGACAAGCGCAAAAACTTTTTCATCTTGCTTGAGTGTTATGGCCCCGAACTGTCTTTGCGAGGTGAATGGGAGCGAGCCCTGCAACTCTCCCACCCCGCTACTATGCGTGTACACTTCTATCACTTGTGCTGTGTGCGAAGAGTCCCCCGAACCTTTAATATATGCGGCGGTGAGCGCCAAAGCTTCGCGTTCAGTTGCAAGGCTATACACTTGCATACTGCGCACTGTCGGAATATTTTCGGTCAACGTGCCGGTTTTGTCTATGCACAAGTTCTTGATATGCCCCAGCTTCTCGGTGGCGTTCACATCTTGCATCAGCACATGCGCGCGATACATGCGGATTGCGCCATACGCAAACAAAATAGTGACCGCGACAATGAGCCCCTGCGGCACAAGTGTGCTGGTAAGTGCCGCCGCAGACTGGATAACATCCACTTTTGATTCGTGTAGGTACTGTGCGCGAGCGACCACAAACGTTAAGAGCGCCAAAATGCCGTACCCAGAATATTGGATGACGGTTTGAATCGACTTTTGAATGGGACTGAGGTTGATAGAGTAGCGCTTGATGCTGCTCGTCATCTTCGAGAGTTCACTGTCGGCGTAGGAGGTGTGTATACGCAGAATGCACCAGCCGGCAACGATAATGTCACCCGCCGAGACATCCTCCCCTTCACGCTTTGCATACGAATCGGACTCACCGGTTAAAAGCGCTTGGCTAATTTCCAGCGTATGCGCTTCGACAAGGGTTGAGTCACATGGCACTTGGTCGCCTAAGACGAGTCGAATGCGGTCCCCCACTTGCAGTGCACTGGCGTATACGCGCTCTACCGTGCCGGTTTTACTGATGCGATTATACGGCGGCATCGTGAGGAGCTGCAGCTTCTCAAGTGCTAGTCGCGCGCGGATGTCGTTGACGACGCCGATAAGCACACCGGCTAGTATTGCAAGCGAAAGAAAGACGGCCGTTTGAATTTCGCCGAAATAAAACAAAAGCCCAAGCACCACAAAAATAATAGTGTTGCTAAGCGTTGCAACACTGCGAACACTAATAGAAGCAATATCGCGCCAAACGCGACTCGTAGATTGCGGCACCCCTACAGTATACGGCCGAAAATTGCCCGAGCGTGGCATAAAAAACAAAAAGTGTGCAAAGAAAAAAGCACCCTCGCAGTTGTTACCGCTCGAGCGCTAAAAGTTTGAAGAGCCAATGATACCAATAGCTCGGCAAGCTTAAATGATATATGTTACACACCACAGATAGTAAGCTGGCAATTAGTACTGCTGTTAAGCAGAAAGCAAAAAGCTTTTCTTTCCAGCTCATTGTTTTATCGGTCACGACTGTTTCTACCCTCCTTCAAAAGGTTTAGGAAAAAATTTAAACCAGCCTCCAAGGATTATTCCACTCAGAAAAGCAAACCCGAGTACAGCTTGCCAACCTGCGGCATACAATGACATGCTGGCAAGAAGTACAAAGACGGCATAACAAGTTATCAAGGCGGTGTTACTGTTTAGAAAATAAGGACACCAGACCCACTGATGCTTTATGTTGAGCCATCCGAGCAACAGGTGGTTGCCGATGACCACATGGACCATAAGCAGTACGCTGAGCGCGGTGGCTTCGAAACGATCGAGTGTCGAACAAACGAAGCCGAGTCCTACCACTGCAAAGCCCACCGCCATATAGAAGAGGTGCGACCACCCTGGGGCAGACTGGAGGCCAACCACTTTCCATGTTATTGGATCAGGAATAGGGGTCTGGAGATACACACCGTGCATTACAATACTCAACACGAGCCCGATCACCCCAGTGATTTGGATCTGGATGGGACTCCATTCGTGCCAATGTCCTCCCACAATGAGGGCCACCACCAACGAGAAAAGGATTGGATCATCCATCAGACCACCGTGTGCTATGGCGGGTAGCCCTTTCGTATGAAATGGAAACTTTTTCCGCATCTGACTGGGAAAAAACATTCCATCCAAATAGGTCAGCCATAATGTAAACAGGGACCATACCACACTGATGCCCCAAGCGTACAAACCAACGACCACCTTCTCCTCCTATTTTTTGAGTTACGTTACAAAGGGCAGTTCGAAATTATATTACAATTTATATTATAATGTGTCAAATAAAAAACGCCTTACGGTTTTTGCCGCAAAGCGCTCTCTCAGTCATTTTTTATTCCGGTACTTGTACCCCCACCAACTCTCGTCGTGGTCTGAGTAATGCATTCCTGCACCAGTACTCATCCAACCTATATCTCGGCGCAATAAGTCGGCCCACCACAGTATCCGCCAAAAGAAGCCGAGCTGATGATGTGCGTTGTACCACCACCAGAGGTTTCCTATCAATCCACCCAAGGCTGCTAGGATGCCATCGGCAACCACTCCCACTTTGCGAAACAAAGAGATGCCTGGCAGCATGGTTCGAAGAGCATCCTCCACCTGGTCGTTTGTATAGAGGATAAGTATCACCACAAAAATGATGGCACAAGGCCCCCACGCGCCACTTTTGGGCGTTAGCATCATATAGGCAGACAGTATTGCACTGACGAAAATCAGCGCCTGCACAACAACGAGACCTGTAGTCATTTTAAATCTCCGCCTGATTACGTAACAAAGTCCATACATTAGTATCTTACCATAAACATAGTATTTCGTCAATGTTCAAAAACCTTTAGGAAATAGGCAGGAAGCACGCGATACTAGGGGCATGCGGATTGTATATTTTTCGGACAATTTTTATCCGGAACTGTCGGGTATAGTCGATTCTATTTTAATAACGGGGCGTGAGTTAGTTAAGCGCGGTCACGAAGTGGCCTACGTGGGGCCGCATTACTTACCTAAGGACTACGCGATGGTCGGCAAGCAATGCACCGAAGCAAACGGGCGCGAACACATAGACGGCATGCCGGTGGTGCGTCTCACCTCACTCCCCTTGCCGATGTCGCCGACGGGTCAGTCGCGTTTTGCATTCCCCACAGGGCAAGCAGTAGAGTTTTTGCGCGAGTGGAAGCCTGATGTCGTCCACACTCAAAGCCCCTACGGCTTGGGCTTTGAAGCGAAAAAGGCTGCGCGCAAACTTGGTGTGCCGCTCATTGGCACCAACCACACCCCTATAGAGGAGTTCTACCCATTTGCGCCTACTGTGATGCGAAAGTTCGACTCATGGTACTACAACCACTGCGAATTTGTCTCAACACCTTTTGAAAAGCTCATCACCAACATGCGCGAAGTCGGCTTCAAAAGAACTGCGCGTGCCATTCCAAACCCCGTCGTCCACACCTTGTTTAACCAACCGGCCGAAGGAGAAAAAGCAAAAATTCGGCAAGAGTTGGGGCTCGTGGGGCCAATTATTCTCTATACCGGCCGCATTGCCGCCGAAAAGCACATCGACCTCATAATCAAAGCAATCGCGAAGCTGCAGCCCATCTTCCCTACAATCAAATTCGTCGTAACTGGCCACGGCGCGGCACAGAAGAGTCTACAACTGCTCGCCCAAGAGCTCCACATCGGCGAACATATCCTCTTTACCGGCTTTATCCCGACCGAAACGCTCGCGCTGTACTACAAAGCAGCAGACGTCTTTACTATCATGTCCACCGCCGACAGCCAGTCCATTGCGCTCATGCAAGCCTACGCCACGGGAGTCCCGGCAGTTGCCGCACACTCCCACGGCCTACCCGACTATGTGCCAATAGACTGCGGCTTTCTCGTAACCCCCGGCGACGTCGAAGCACTCACCCAAAAACTAAAAGCGCTTTTAGAAGACGAGCCCCTGAGGGTCAACATGGGCCAAGCCGGCTTCAGCTTTATCGAAAAACTCTCCCCCGAAAAAATTGCATCACACTGGGAAGAAATCTACCAAAATGTTTCAGTCGGAGGCGTCGCCTTCGACTGAAGGCTTCATGTTTCGAATGAAGAAATCCCTCTTTTTTCACCTTCTCGAAGGCTTTGCTTGCGATTTTAAAAAGAAGGAATAAAAAAGGCGGCACTTTCGTGACGCTTTAGAGGACAGTTGTGAGCTTTCTCATTGCTCCGGCAATGTTTGTCGGAGGCGACGCCTCCAACTCGTTCTTACCAACTTTTCATCAACTCGAGTTTTATTTTGAGTCGCTTGATATCCCACACGTGATAGGCTTCCATAACACGATGGTGAAAACGTTCGATCGCCCATATAACTTCGCAGGTTGACCTCACAATCAACAAGGTACAACATTTGAATATCACAAGCAGAAAATCGAAACAGGTTGTGACAAAGTCCTGAAGATTCTCAAGAAGTTCACGCATGATGGCCTCCCGTTACAGCCCGAACAATACACTTCCCATCAAACCAGTCAATCAGTCGGAGGCGACGCCTCCGACTGAAGACTTCATCTTTTAAAGTTCGAAGTCCATGATTTTTATCCTGTCGAATTTTCCTGGCGGAAGCGACGTCACCGATTACTCCTCCGAGTATTTGCCTTTCAAAGACCGTGGGCCAAACTCCTTACTTAATTCGGCGTAATAAGCTTGTGTTTCAGCTATTAAATTTTCCAGAAAAATAGTGCTGCCTCTTAAAAGTTCCATAGCGTTTTGGTCGAGAATAGCTACTTCAGGCCTATTTTTACCAATATAGTCAGGGAAGCTTGCGTAGGCATAGTTACGTAATTGTTGCTCAAGATTTTTTGCATCCTGGACGACGCCTTCTTTCCACCCCGGTTCAAAAATCTCTGCGGGATTAAAATGAATATACTGGGCCACCCGTTGAAGATACCTATCGTCTGATATATGTTTTGATCTAAATGGTTTAACAAGAAGGTTTCCGATTCGTTTGTGTTTGGCATTAAAGTATCCTGTATATGCCGTACCAACCTTATGCATAAATTTTGAAATTCCTCCTTCAATTTTTTCTTGAAGTAACAAGTGGGGATGCGTACCCATAAGGCAATATACTCCGACCGAAACAAGACTGTCCGTGCGAGGAAGCTGAAAGATTTCCTCATGACTCAGATTTCGAATTGTAGCCCTATCAAATTTCTTCGTATCATTTGCTAAATACAAGAGCTGCTGAAAACGTTCAAAATCTCTAGGAGTTTCAAAAACGGAGCGACCTTCAATGCCGCGACTAAAACAGTGATACCACTCGTTTGGTGCGAATGGCGTGCGCCGATATCCCATACGCCCGCATCCTACCAGAAAATCGGAGGCGACGCCTCCGATTTGATATACTCATGTGTGGGGCGAGAGTACTCGCGATAGTAAACCTATGAGGACCATTCCATAGGACAGTACGGGGAATGCAGATGATCGTTTTGCCAGTAACACGGCATATAGGCGTCCGCTCGCCACCACCATAATATCAATCACCACCCTACCCGCTGATTGTCAGCGGTTTGTTCTTTTTTCTCCTCTTCTGTTTTCTCGGACTGCAGGAGTTTGCGGCGCATGAAGCGGGTGAAGAAGGCATAGGCTACTGCCACGACCACGACGGCAGCAATGACTAAGCCAATGCCGCTAAAGGATTTAGTTATCGTTTCGTAATAGGACGCGCCGAAATAATAGCCAAGCGCCATAAGTATTGCGTATTGTCCGAGGGTGACGGGGAGTGCGTAGAACATGAACTTTTTAAAGTCGAGTTTGATAAACCCGGCGGATATAAGGAAGGGTGTGGAGAGGCCATAGGCAAGCTTGCTAAAGAACATCGTCTTGCCGGTGTGTTTGAACCACAAATTTCGGATGACGCCAAATTGACCTTCGGCAACACCAATTTTACTCAAAATCTTTTTAACAAAGGGGCGCTTTTCACCAAAACGTCCGAGGAAGTAGTAGGCCGTGTCAGGGATAATATCTCCCAATAACAAAAGTGTGTACGCGGCAAACACATTAAAGTAGCCTAACGCAACTAATGTGCCGACAACAAAACCAGTGAGTGGCCCTTCAAACGCTGCCAGCGGGAAAAGTATCCAATAGCGATACTCGAGTATAAGCTGGAGCGCGCCGTCCATAGTAATGCTATCATTATACCATGCTACGCGAGTTACTTCGCCGCTACAAAATCTACGGACGAAATCCGGAGATCCAGCTGTCTGCGTTCGTCTCTAGTATAATTTTTCTATGCAGTATTGTTTTTAACTTCTACGCTGGAGTGTACGCGACCAGTCATGCAAGTAACTATGTCGAAGATATTATCCTCTCCAACATCCCCGTCTTTGATGTCGGTGGGATATTCGTATGGGGCGCCATAGCGCTGATTTTGTTCGTTATTGGTTTGTGCCTCTCCCACCCAAAGCGCGTGCCGTTTATTTTGCATTCGCTTTCGCTTTTTTATTTTATACGTGGCTGCTTTGTTGCCCTAACTCACCTCGCACCCTATCCAACCCAAGCACCACTTGATTTAGACTTTGGGACTCTTTTTTCCAAGCAGTTTGGGGGGGCCGACCTCTTCTTTTCGGCTCATACGGGCGCACCCTTCCTTCTTGCGCTCATTTTTTGGCACCACCGAACACTTCGATATGTTTTTCTCATATGGTCGGGTATATTCGGAATTGTCGTGTTGCTTGGGCATCTTCATTATTCTATCGACGTTCTTTCGGCATTCTTCATTACATACACCATCTTCGAAATGGCAAAAGCCCTATTCCCAAGGGATTACACGCTTTTTCATGCAAAATAGAAACCTGAAAATAGCCTTAGTTTACAACTCCATCTGACCTTCATGAAGAAATTCAGTAAAAATTCATGTAACCTTACTCATACTTTACCAGTCGAACCTGATTACTTCACAAATTTAATTCATTAAAAATATGCATCTACTCATAGTAGAAGATGAAGAGAAGCTTGCTAAAGCTCTCAAAAAAGGTCTTGAGGCGAAGGGATTTGCCGTCGATTGGCTCTCCGACAGTGAGAAAGCCCAGAACCGCATTATGCTCTATCGTAATGAGTACGACCTCATTTTGCTTGACCTCATGATGCCCGGGATAGACGGCGCCACCATTACTGAAACAGTGCGTAAAGATGGCGTTGCTACCCCTATCATTATCCTCACGGCACGCAACGAAACGGAACATAAGGTTGATCTACTCAATAAGGGCGCCGACGACTACATTGTGAAGCCTTTCTCTTTTGAAGAGCTGCTAGCGCGTATCTCCTCCGTGCTGCGCCGTCCTACCACGTCGACACCTGTCACGCTTAAGGTTGGC
>JAYVXZ010000001.1:0-2868 GCA_043784715.1 Candidatus Adlerbacteria bacterium | reverse complement strand
TACGCTTTTTGGGCGAAGTGTCGTATACAGTCGGTCAAAGAATGCGTACCAAAGATAGGCGACCGGCCGGAGGAACCGAGGCATCGACAGTCCAATAGTGTTGAAGTTCGCTATGAGCGGCCCGGCGCCAATGGGAAGTACTTCAATGTTTACAAAACCGGCATCAGCAAACATTTTTTTGAGCGCCTCTGGCGTATAGCGAAAATAATCATGTGGGTCCGGGTGATAGCCAACCCAAAATGGTACGAACCCAAGTATCTTCCCCTCAGTTTTTAAAATTCTAAATGCCTCGCCGAGTAAAAAATTATAATTATATATATGCTCCAGTAGATTGCACATAAGTACCGTGTCTACCGACCCGGGCGCGTATGGGAGTGTGTCTACTTCAAAATCTATCGCACTTAACATGCCATCTATAGGTTCAATGTGCACACTGTCACTCTTTTGTAAGTACTCAAAATAGTCCGGATTGCGGGCACCGCCGATGTCTACCACTAAGCCAGACACTGCGAAGCGGCTCAGCCCCACGTTCATACGTATGCGGGCAATGGAGTGCCCTTTATACAGTTTAGACAGTGTGTGCGTTAACGGATAGCGTTTCATTTTTGAGTAGAAAATAAAAAGAATCGGTGTCCGGGGTCGTCCGCGTATTTTTCTATTTTTTCGAGCTTGAGCCCGGCTGCTTTTGCGTCATTAACAAATCTTGAAATAGAAAATGTTTTCTTTCCCAACTCCCAGTAATGCTCACCGTTAAAGACATGCGTCTTCCAAAAAAATGGGATCTGCCCGAGCAGGTCTATTTTGGGGAAGAGCGGCACTTTGTAACTCATCGAAAATACGTAGCCGGGGTGCGGCACCGAGATGACCGCGTGCGTTTTGGCGACGCGTGCCATCTCGCGAAGCGCCTGGGGCACATCTTCGTACTGAATGTGTTCCAAAATTTCGGCAGCGAGCACGACGTCAAACGAGCGGTCTGCAAACGGCAGCGCGGTGACCGAACCAAGGACGTCCGGGTGCAAATCTTCTGCAATATCCACCGTTGTGACCGTAACCCCGGTATTGCGAAGTTCGCGCGCGACTATCCCTTCGCCGACGCCCACTTCGAGCACGTCTTTGGGTTTTGCACACCTGACGAGTGCCATCTGGTGATAGTACGAGATCCAACGCTCTCCGGAGCGATAGGCGTGACCTTCGTAGTGGGATTTGTCGACTTGTTTTTCGTAGGTCATTGGAGTGCGGAGAGAATTTTAGGAATAAGTTTAGGTAATGAATGTTCGGCGTTTACAATATTTCGAAGCGTTGCGGCAATTGCCGGACGGTCACTACGGCTAAGGAATTTAACCATAACTTGCGCGATAGTCTCCCCCGCCAACGTCGGCACATAGAGGCCATATGGCGCTAACAACGCTTCGAATTGCGGGTTTGTTGAGAGGACCGGTATCCCGCACGCGAGCGCTTCAAGCCCCGCTTTGTCCATATTACCTGTTCCACTAAAATTAAAAAACAAATCTTGTCCGTGCAACACTTCCGCAAGCAAGTGGTGCGGTATGGAACCTAGAATGTGGACCTTGTCGACATATGGCCGGCGCGCTATTTCTTGCTTTACTCGCTGTGCATACTGCTCTTCAGTAGGTGTAGTGGGGATGCCAACAATTGTAAATGTAAACTTCTCACCGCGAGCGTGGAGGGCGTCGAGCGTTTCGAGCATTTCGATGAGGTGTTTACTTTCCGCTATACGACCCGTCGTAATAATGCGGGTTTCAGTGCTTTCCAAGTGAATTGCCGGTTTAAAAAGCGAAATATCTATACCGTGGCCAAGCGGCGCTAACTTTGCAGTTTTAATAGGAAACGTGTCGGACGTTACTACAAACACTCTGTCTACTAAGCGCACCGCTCGTTTTAATTTTTGCGTCAAACTTTTGTGCGCATACCACAGCCCCACTTTCTTGCCCCATTTGTGCCACATGTATCCGCCAAGGACCACGTACTCCGGGTTCATATGCACAAACACTGCGTCGTAATCGTTTCGATACGCAAAGATATATTTCAAAAACAAATATATTCTTTTTACTCGCGGACTGCCGACTTCCTTACCGAGCGAAAGCACCGTCACGTTCGGAGGCAAAACATAGTCTCCTTTTTTGAGGCAAATGACTATGACGTGCTCGCAGTGTGCGGCAAACTCCTCTATCCATCGATGAAAGAATCCGAGGTTCGAATCCTGACTGTCGAGCACTTGGGTAGTTATAAGGAGTCTCATGGTTAAACCCTACTGCTTGAGAGGCTTTTACGCCAGAGTTTCGCCCACTCTCCTGCTGTGGGCAGCTCAATGTGCAACATCCCGGGCGTTTTAGCGTGCAGTATGCGCACAATTTCTTCGGCAAGTTGCTCGGGCGACACGACTATACCCCCCGCCTGGGTGACAATACCCGCATCCGTAACCGCGACAACGGGCGTACCGCACGCAAGCGCCTCGACTGCGGTAGCGCCGTATCCTTCGTACACAGCGGTGGCGGCAAAAACAATGTCAGCACCTTTATACAGCGAATACACATCTTGCCTTTGTCCTAAAAATTCCACATGGCCGCCAATTCCTTTTTTGAGAGCCAACGTTTTTAGCGCCTGTTTTTGAGATCCCTCACCTGCAATAAGCAACCCTGCGTCAGGTATTCGCTTAAGAATCTCCGGCATTGCATTGAGTATGTCATCGATGTTTTTTTCTTTTTCAAGACGCGCAGCCACCAATATAGAGTGAGAAAACGGTGGGAACTCTTGTGACATATCAGCCGCTTTGGTTTTGTTTATAGCATCTGTATCAATAAAAATTGGCTGCACTGTAATAGGCGCGGTAATCCCTGCGATTTGGAG